>JANYEN010000002.1 GCA_025363115.1 Alphaproteobacteria bacterium
ACAGGTTAAAATGCCTAAACAACGAGGTAAAAAGCCCAATCATAAGCAGGTGAGCTTGCCGTTGACGGACGAAGAGGTTGAGAGGCTGAAAAAGAGTGAGTGGGGGGAGATTGTTAAGAGGTTTTGTGATGGTCAGATTTTACCAATATTCTTTATATTTTTCTTGTAAACACTTATAGGCATCGTCACTTTGAATTTGAGAGAATATGTTTCGTGATTGTTTAGATAACCCATCTTTTATTTTTTGTATAATATCTTGCCAAGTATAGGCATAACAATAGGTATTATATTTTATTTTGTCTTCCGACTTATTTTTGTATAGCTTAAATCTCAAATTTCCCTCGATTCTTGTAGAAATTACATAAGATTCTATATTTACAGATTTATTTTGTTCTCTTAATGTTTTTTCTATCACTAAACAGTAATTTTCTGCTTGCTGCATACAGCTATCGTCTAATTCTATGGCAGTCTTTTAAATTCTATAAGCAATAGCTTTAATGGATCGGCTTCGGAATCTTCTGTTAAAATTAAATCAGGTCTAGTTTCACCTTTTTTAACTGAGATACCTTTTGTTTGCAATATACTATTAATAATAGTATATAAACCTTGATTAGAAAACATTACAGAATATTGTTCGCCAAATAGCCAAGCAGTTTTTCTATTATTTTATGTAACTGCCCGAGCTCATATACACTATTATCGTTAATCATTGCCTCTATTCCACGAATATCATGTAACCTTTGATCATATAAATGACCAAGCCTTAATAGATTATTTAAGTTTCTTCTTTTATTTACTTCGTTTATTATAAGATCGTCTACACCAAAAAGTTCGTGAACAATATCTATAAAAGCAGTAGGATCAGTTGCCGTCATTTTATGAATCATATTTATTATTAGTTTCCATTTATTATTTTTATATTTATATCTAACTATGACCAATATTCAATTTTGCTATTTCGTCCAATTGCAACGCAATAGATAAAAACATTTCTTGTTCTATTTTTTCAATATCTGATAATTCTTCTTTATCTTCTTGTGGCAATATTCCATTTTTTCGCCAATCTTCTATCTTATTTTGACGGTGTAATTTAATATATTCGTTATAAAAGCTATAGGGTCTTTTGGTAGCTTCCGATATGGCATCTGCAATTTTTTTGTCTTCTATTTGATCCTTAAAATATTCGCTAATTTTTAGTGGCAGGTTTGTCTTTTTTCTATATTACAGTTTCCTCTTCTCCGCAAAGATATATATTTTTTCTTTTAATGTTTTATTCAAATATAACAATTTTAATATAAATTTTGTATCATGTATATAAAAAACATCGTCTTTTTTACTAATTTTAACTTCAATAAACGATTTATCAATATTTTTTGTATTTCCATCATTACGATATATATTGATTGTAATATCTCATTTTTCTATGTATATAGCAAATCTTGATTTTATCTTATCCATCAAATTCTCAATATCTATATCTTCCTGAATGTCTATAATTTCAAGTTTAGTATTTTGTCTATCGGTAATATTTAGATTATTAATAGGTATATTATTTGTGTCGCTTAGATTAGATAATTTGAGTTTATCAAATACAATCGAATACATTGATTTTTGTGTTGCATTGAAAATTGTATAAGTGCATATCGTACCAATTTTAAGACAGTTAAATCTACCTTTACTACTTTTTTTATTTTTTTTAGTCGAATGCTCCTTTGTTTCAAATGCAAAATTCATTTCTTGCTCGCTATCAACAAAGCCAACTCCATCATCTTCAATCGTTACTTTTATCAGCTTTTTGTTGTTAAACTTTTGCCATACTCTAGTTTAATATCTATTATCTTAGCATCTGCATCACAAGAATTTTGTACAAGCTGAACAATAGCATCAATTGAATTTTTTTCATTGCTAACCATATATTTTATATATCAATTAAAATTTACCTTAAACTTGTATGTAATTACCAAGGCTATAACATTTTTATATTTGACTTTTATAAAATAAATCTTTTTGTTGTTAAAACAAATAATCTTTTGGATAATATGTCAAGTTTAATTATGTCTGAAGAAAATAATATCGAGCAAAACATACAAAACATTTCGCAATGCAATCTTTTTTATATAACTGAATCTGCTTGTGCCAAAATTCACAAAATTTTATTAGAAGATGCTAAACGTTTAATGGCTGAACACGGAGGAGATAGTTCTAAGGATTTATTTTTAAGATTTACTGTTATGCCAGGAGGTTGCAAAGGAATGCAATACGATTTTTCTTTAGATAACCAAAAAGAAAAAGAAGATTTATTGATAGAAGATAACGGTTCTATTTTATTGGCTATAGATAATATCTCTTTACCTTTCGTCGAAGGTTCTACTTTAGATTATTATGAATCGGTAGGTGCATCAGCATTCAAAGTTATTAATCCTAATACTGGAGGAGGCTGTGGTTGCGGTAAGTCTTTTGCTCCCAAAGATTAATTTTATAATTGATTTACATGATAAAAAACTCTCAGCGTTTAATACAAAAAAGAGAATTAGCTCAAATGGGAGGAGGGCAAGATAAAGTGGATGCCCAGCATAAAAAAGGTAAATTAACTGCCCGAGAAAGATTATCAATTTTATTGGATTTAGGTTCTTTTGAAGAATATGGCTTGTTTGTAGAGCACCGCTCAAGCGATTTTGGAATGGATAAAATTAGCGCCCCAGGAGATGGTGTAATTGCTGGTTATGGTACAATTTATGGTAGACCCGTTTGTGTTTATAGCCAAGATTTTACTGTTATGGGGGGTTCTCTAGGCGAAATGCATTCGCAGAAAATCTGCAAAATTATTGATATGGCGTGCAAAATTGGATGCCCTGTTATTGGAATTAATGATTCTGGTGGTGCTCGAATTCAAGAAGGTGTTAAAGCTTTGGCGGGATATGGAGAAATTTTTCAGCGTAATATTGATGCTTCTGGGGTAGTTCCCCAAATTTCTTTAATTATGGGTCCTTGTGCAGGTGGAGCAGTTTATTCTCCTGCTATTACTGATTTTATCTTGATGACCAAAAATATTTCTTACATGTTTATTACAGGACCAGATGTAGTAAAAACCGTGACCAAAGAAGAATTAACTCTTGAACAATTAGGGGGTTCTAAAGTTCATTCAGATAAAACAGGGATTGCGGATGCGGTGTTAGATAACGATATAGATACTTTGTTGCATGCCCGAAAATTATTTTCATTTTTACCTTTATCTAATAAATCGGAAACTACTCAAGTAGCGTTTGAAGAGGATATTGAGAGAAATCGAGGTATAGACATGCATCTTGATACTCTGGTTCCATCTGACCCTAATAAGGCATATAATATGAAAGAGCTTATTTATTCAATTGTAGATGAATCGGATTTTTTTGAAATAAAGCCTACTTTTGCTAAAAACATTATTATAGGTTTTGGCAGAATTAATGGAAAAACGGTGGGGATCGTGGCTAATCAACCTAAAGAAATGGCGGGTTGCTTGGATATTAATGCTTCTACAAAAGGTGCAAGGTTTATAAGATTTTGTGACGCTTTTAATATACCAATTATAAGTTTGATAGATGTGCCAGGGTTTTTGCCAGGTAAAGAGCAAGAATATAATGGCATTATTAAACATGGTGCTAAACTTTTATATGCTTATGGCGAAGCAACCGTACCAAAAATTTCTGTTATTACCCGCAAAGCCTATGGGGGAGCATATATTGTTATGAGTTCTAAGCATTTAATGGGAGATGTTAATTATGCTTGGGCGGGAGCTGAAATTGCTGTAATGGGTGCTAGTGGTGCTTCAGAAATTTTATTCAAAAAGAGTGGCTATTCTAAAGATCAGTTGCAAGAAAAAATTGAAGATTATATAGTTCGTTTTTCTAGCCCCGAAATTGCAGCTTCTTTGGGGTTTGTTGATGAAATTATTAGACCTCATAATACCAGGTGGCGTATTGCTAGAGCTCTTGCTATGTTTGAAAACAAAGTTACAAAGGCAAAATATTGGAAAAAACACGATAATTTACCCTTGTAATATTATTTTGATTTATAAAAATTAAAAAAAATTGACGTCGAGTATACCGATTGGCATCTAAAAATAGATAAAAGAAAAATAAGCCTTCTTTTTCAACTAGTTTAATATATTATTGATATTACCTGAGCAACATATAAAAAGCCTTGAAAATAAAGTATTTTATATATATTTATTTTTATTGACAATCTTTGTATATCAAATATTAATTTAACGACCCAGCAATTATTACCATATTACAGGTTCCGCTCCAGCATTTTCTTTCAATAATTTCATTTACTTTCCAATTATTAATATAGGCATTGCGAACTAAAACGGTCATGGCAACATCGGAAGCTCCATTTAATAATGCCACAACGTCGGTATCTAAAGCTTGAATAATACTTAAAATTTGGCTGTTCTCGGGTCCGTTAGTATAAATTGTTAAACTAAGTTCTACTGCCACCAAAGTAGGATTTGCCTGTTCTTGTTTTAGTACCGATATTTGACTAACCTTAATATAAGGAGCTAATAGTTGCGGAGGAATAGTATAAAAGACACCAATATTTTGTGAAGAAAAGTACGATCCTGCAATCTGGCAGAAAATTGTCTGAATTACAAATGGGGTGTTAATCATAATAAAAACTAATTAATTACAGTTTGTGCGGTAAAAGAAATAAATTTTTTGCGATTATCAAGCTCTGTAATGTTTTTAATAATAGCGGTAATATTTCTAAAAGTTATACGTTGTTCAACGGTAATTTTATTATATCTACTAATAATTTCATAATGAGCTATGTGTTCTTGTCGTAAAGTATTGTTAATGTCTGGTCTTTCTATAAGACGTATCAAGCCCCAAATGCTTTTTTGGGGTATCCAATTTGCTTTATATCCTCCCAATCCGTCATTAGTTTGCTGTAGTTGCAAAATTTGAATTCTTTCACGAAAATCACTAACGTTATATATATTATCTGTGCTAACAATTGCCATAATTATTATTTTTAAATGTTAATCGTATTTTTTTAATTTTATTATATATGTTATTTACAATTGAAGGAACCGACTGCATGTTGCCATTGCGATTATCGTATGTTGCCGAAATATGCATTAATATTGCCATTTTAATATCTGCTGGTAACAATAAAAGCGAAGAATAACCTGCATTTAAATTAATAACACAGTTAGTAACTGTGTTGCTAAAAGTAATAACATTGTTTATTATTTTATAATGGGTGTTTAAAGTTAATAAAGTGCTATTAGAAGAAATGCTATTAATAGAAATAACAGGATTCCAATTTAATTCTATTATATTATTTTTAATATTGGTAACTGTTAGGCTATAAACGTCGTTAGATATAAAGGTATTTGTTGCATTTTGGGCATATGTGGTTACATAATCGATAATTATTGACACAATGCTGTTATCGGTGGTATCGTCTAGTTTTAAATATTGGGTTACGGTTGGCAAGTCAAAAATAGAAGGTAAGGTTTTTTGAGGATTAATTATTATTTCCATATTTATTAAAATTAATTAATATTTTTTTAGCAAGGTTTTATATTTGTGGAAGCATTTATTAACTAATTTTTTATGAAATTAAATTAATTGATTTTTAATTTTAATATTAAGAGACTTGTATACTTTAAATTAATTATTAATTTTATGTTAACTAAACTAGTTGCATTTTTTACTATAGCTTTTTTTCTGTCATCGTGCGGAGCTATGTTTGGCAATAAAAAACAAAAAGTTAAAATAAACAGTAATATAGAAAATGCAAGATTATATGTTGACGGATTGGGCGCTGGTTTTACTCCAGGTGAAATAGAATTAATAAATGGTGCCGACCCCTTATTAATGTTAAAAAAACAGGGATATAAAGACGTATATATGACTTTTGATAGAGTTTTTAAATTTAGCCCAAATGAAGAAGATACTAAATGGTGTGCTGTTAGCATGATCTTTTTAATTATAGGACCTTTGATAGATTTAGCTACCGATTCTTGTTGGATAGGATATAAAAAAAATTATTTTATAGCTATGAACGCTAACTAAAAACTATAAAAATTATTAATATATTAATTTGAGATGAAAGGTAAAATTTTGGGATACTTCATTATGACGTTGATGATTCTGTCTACTTGTTTTACAATGTTAATTCCAGGCGGAATATTTATATTATTAATAATAAAAAGTATCCAATTTTTTAAATCTGTACCTTTAAGCGAATTTTTATTAGGCAAGGTTTGGGCTCCTCGAGATGATATTATTGAAGGTCATTTTGGTGTTTTGCCAGTTTTGGCGGGAAGCATTTCTACAGCTCTCGTTGCTATTATTATAACTGTTATTGTTGGTGCTGCCGTTGGATATTATTTGTCAGAATATACTACAAAAAAACAACATTATATGTTTAGAATAGTATTGGATATGTTTTCGGGAATTCCTTCGATAGTTTATGCTTTTTTTGTAGCCATCACCTTTACTCCTTGTTTTGCTTGGTTAGAAGCTAGTAATTCTGGTCTTTTGCACATTGACGCTGAATCTGTGTTGGTTGTAGGATTTTTTATTGGTTTGTTAACCGTTCCATTTTTTGCTGCCCTGGTAGACGATGCTTTAAATTCTGCTCCTAAAACAGTATACGATTCTGCTTTGAGTTTGGGCTCTACGCGTACTGAAGTAGTAACAAAAGTTATCATTCCTTTTGTTTCAAAGCAGCTGGTATCCTCTTTTTTATTTGCTTTATCAAGATGTTTAGGAGAAACTGTAATAGCGATGATAGCAGGAAGTATTATATCCAGGCTTACTTTAAACCCATTGTTAAGTAATAGCACTGCTACCGCTCAAATAGTAACTTTGGCGGCCGCAGATAGCGATTTTTTAAGTCCTAGAGCATTATCTACCTTTGCCTTAGCATTGTTTTTATTTATTATCACCTTTATTATTAATAGCATTGGCGGGTATATAGAGCATAAAAAATAGCAGTTGACTATTTATTTATAAACTCTATAGTAAAACAATATAAATGCTTTAATTTAATTAAAAAAATGAGTCTAGTGGATTTAATTAATTACACAAATCAAAACGAAGACATAGCGGTAGCCATAAAGCCTATTTATGTTAATAAAACAAATTTGTCAGGCAAAGCAGAATCTATGTTTATGACTAATAAAACTCACGGGCAGGCGGATTTTTTTATTTGGATTTATAAAGTTATTGTTTCTAATGATTCAAATTTGGAGCTTACTTTGCAAAAATATAACTTAACTACTATTAACGAAAATGGTTTAATAAAAAAGTTATTGCCCGATCAATCTAATAATGGATTAATGAATATTGGTTTAAAAATTAAGCCTAATTCTGTTTTTGAAACAAACGACATAGTTTCATTGTCTTCTAGAAGTGGAATAATGTACGGTGAATGTATATTTGTTAATAAAAATGCTAGCATAGAATATAAAATAAAAATACCTTTTATTTCTCTTGATTCTGGTGATTCCAAAAAAATGCCTAATTAGCTTATGTGGACTTTTAGTAAGGCAAAAAAATTATATAACCTGCCTTTTTTGTTGTTAATTGATAAAGCTCGCTTAGTTCACAAAAAAACTTGGCCCCAAGTCGATATTGAGCTTGCTACCCTTTTAAATATCAAAACTGGTTCTTGTCCCGAAAATTGCTCTTATTGTCCGCAGTCGGCTCATTATAATACTGGGCTTAAAAAAGAGCCTTTATTTGAAATTAACAAAGTTTTAGAAGCCGCTAAAAAAGCAAAAGAAATGGGTTCGACTAGATTTTGCATGGGTGCCGCATGGAGAGGACCAAAAGATGAAGATTTAGAAAAAGTATGCAGGATGATTTCTGAAGTTAAAAAATTAGGTTTAGAAACATGTGTAACATTAGGCTTGTTAAGCAAAGGTCAGGCAAAAAAAATGAAAGATGCGGGCTTGGATTATTATAATCATAATATTGACACATCAGAAGAATTTTATTCATCTATTATTACTACTCGTGCTTTTCAAGACAGGATTGACACTATTGAAGAAGTAAGAGTCAGTGGACTCAAAGTATGTTGCGGGGGAATTCTTGGAATGGGAGAAACTAGCCATGACCGAATAAAAATGTTGGTTACTTTAGCAAATATGGATCCTTATCCAGAAAGTGTTCCTATAAATAAATTAATACCTATTCCAGGTACTCCATTAGCCCAACAAGTTGCTGTCGACGAAGTAGAATTTGTTAAAATTATTGCTTTAGCAAGAATTATGATGCCAACAGCCAGAGTTAGACTTTCGGCTGGTAGAGCTGATATGTCTGAAGCTATGCAAATACTATGTTTTTTAGCAGGAGCTAATTCTTTTCATTATGGAGAGGCTTTATTGACTGCAAAAAATAACAGTGTTGAAAAAGATAACATGATGCTTGAAAAATTAAAATAATCTAATTATGCATAATATTTGGTACGGAAAAGATATTGAAGAATTACATTTTTCAAACTTATTAACTAATTTCAGATACAAATCTTTGCATCAAGGTAATGGTTTAGGTAAAAAATATAATACTGCGGTAGAAAGTGGCATAGGAGCTAATCTTTTAAGTTTTAATATTGGAGGTAAAGAAAAAAAACTTCTTATTTCGGAATCTCCTCCTAAAAACGCCGTTGATTTATGGCTAGATGAAATTATAAAAAATGAAATTACTGTTTTTGTTACTTTGACTAATCAAAAAACAGATCACAGTACAGATGAATTAAACGATTTAGATGCCATTAAATTAGAAAGATATAGAAATAAACAAACCGTGGAACTTCATCATATAAAAAATCTTCAAAATAACACCACTAAATACAATATTACTAATCAAAAAATGCTTGAAAATAATCAAATTTTAGAAGTTTGGGAGTGTCAAGTAAATAACAAAGTGCTAAGGCAAATAAAATTTAAAGATTTGGACGATGCCGTGGGAATATCTCATATGAAACATGAAGATTTAGTTATAAATTTTAGAACATTAATGCGGACGATAATTAAATATTCTCCTAATTTAAATGTAGCTTTTAATTGCTTTATGGGGGTAGGGCGAGCAAGATTTTCTGCTTTTTTATTTGTTACCCTGCTAGGTTATTTGCATAATGAAAATGTTGGCAAAATTACCGATGAAATTATAAATAATACGGTCTCTTATCCGTATCAATATATAGAAGTTAATGCAAAAATTATTGAATCTATCAATCAATTTGAATAAAATAATAATTATTACGGGTCAGACAGGCTGTGGCAAAAGCCGATATGCTCTTGAAATAGCCAAAACTATTGGTGGAATCATAATAAATTCAGATGCAATGCAAGTTTATAAAGAAGCTCCTATTTTATCGGCTTCGCCTGAAAACTTTGATGGCATAGAGCATAAACTTTATAATATTATTGATGGTAATTATGATTTTTCTGTTAAAACTTGGATAAATATGGCTGTTAAAGAAGTAGAAAATGCTTTTTTAAATAATTTAACTCCGATAATTGTAGGTGGCAGCCCTATGTATAATAGAATTTTAGTTGATGGAATAAACGATGTACCAGATATTCCTGATAATATAAAAAATTTGCAAATTACCAAAGAAGAAGCTTATCAAAAATTGATAATAATAGACCCCTTAAGTCGAGATATTGATAAAAATAATACTAATCGCGTGATCAGGGCATATAAAGTTTTTTTAGCTACTGGTCGCTCAATATATGATTTTCACAGAGATTCTAAAGTAAAATTTTTGGAAAAATACCAATTGCAAAAAATAATAATCAAAGTTAGTTCCGAAAATTTAAAACAAAATTGTCAAAATCGTTTTAAAAAAATGATAGAGCGGGGTGCTATTGAAGAGGTAATTAAGCTTTATGCAAAAAAATATTCTTCTAATATGAATATTTTTAAAACTATAGGAGTCCGTGAAATAAAACAATATTTAAAAAGTGAAATATCGCTTGAAAAAGCTATAGATTTATCGGTAATGCATACTTTGCAATATGCTAAAAAGCAGGCTACTTGGTTTAATAATAAGTTTTACGATTTTGAAAATATTATTTTGTAATGAATATTTAGATAGCAATAATCAGTCGTTGCCAGCAAAAATTTTAATTATAACGCCATTGCTGCCAAAACAAGCATTTAAAAAAACAACAATAAACACATATAAACAACACCTTACTGCGAACTATTAAGTTGTTTATTTTTATCAGGGTTGGTTAAAAATGGCTTTTATGCAGAGAATGTAATAAGACTAAATAAAAAAATGATAATCGAATAAAATCT
>JANYEN010000006.1 GCA_025363115.1 Alphaproteobacteria bacterium
ATGTAAGTGTTATAACTGAAACTTTCGATACCGTTAATCTAAAATACACTTTCCATAAAAGCTATGCAGGACTATATAATAAACCCGGCTATAACTTTAACATTATGATTAACGATGACATCTGCAAAGCCATGCAAGATATTGCTTCAAAAAAGAAGATGGTATCAAATGTAAGTGTACTTGGTATGTTTGAAGATGGTTATTTTGTAACAACAGACTCCTATGGAAACCCAACTCCTGTAAGAAATATTTTTGCTTTTGAAGCTATCTGGGATGTTTCTGACATAAGACAATATGACTGTGAAGCAGTGCCTGATATATGGAGACACGCAACAATTAAAAACCTATGGATGGAGTTTAGAAAGCATATCAGAGACGATTGCCAAAAGGATGATAACTATCGTAAATATAATACTCTATGTTCAAAGGTAATGTAATCAGGATGAGGTTATTTGTTTTGCTTGTTGCTGTTGTTGCGGGTATTGGTATCAACTACAAAACCAATGCCCCAATAACCTTCACCAAACGCTGCGAAACTGAAGTAATTAAGCTAATAAACAACTCTACCCAAACCATAGACATTGCAGTCTATTCAATTAACAACGATCACATAATAAAAGCACTAGAACAAGCCAAAGCCAGAAACGTAAAAATACAAATACTAACCGATAGAATCCAGGCTTTTGGCAAATCATCTAAAGTAAAGCAATTACACAACAAAGGCTTTGATATTAAGATACACTCTCATGATCGTATAATGCACCACAATTTTGCTATATTCGATAATGCTAAAGACATAGAAGGTAGCTTTAACTGGACTTACTCAGCAGCTAATAAAAATGCAGAGGATTGTAATGTTATAAAGAGTAAGAAGGATATTAGGACATTAAGGAATAGGTTTGATAGGTTATGGCAGATAAACAAGAGAGAACCTTCGGAGTGTTATTTTAAAAACATGGAATTGGATAAGGGGGATAGAAGAGATTGTAAGCATGCAGTTCTGAATAATGATAATAACAATAAATATAATAAAGCATTACCTGATCCATTGTAGCTTGCCTTATTACTTGAGCAGTTCATTTTTAATTTTATTTTCAAAATTTTACTTGTCTATGAAATTTTAATGAATTTTATAATAAGTTGATTTTTTGCAAGAAATAGTTCTATGAACTAAGAATTATTCTAATTCAATGTAATCATGAATTTAAGGTTTGAAGTATTTTTAGATATTATTGGATATTTGGTAAACAGAATGAGAAAAGATTCAAGGCTAATAACAACAAGATATAATGAAGGTCGATCGACATTCTTAAGAGTACCTACATTTTCAGTCTTTCTGAATAATATTGATTGTACAGAAGAAGAGCTTGATTATACTTTAGGCATACTAGCTCTTTTTGTAAATAACCACGACTCACAAAAAGGTATTTATTATGTAAAAATAGATCAAGAGTATGCAATTAACATGAAAACTACAAGAAATGCTGTCTTATTACAAACTCTTAATGACAACTTAAGAATAATATCTAAAGATAAAAATGATTTAATTCCAGGCTTGTTAAAAGTTATAAACGATAAAACAACAGCTAGACTAATTTTTCAGGATAATGATATTAAAACAGAAAGCAAAGTTGATAATATTATTAATCTGCTCTTTAAAGAAAATAGGACATTTCCGGTAATTAATTCTTCTGAAGGAGAATCCTATTCGTCGCCAAGCATAGCAAATGAACAAGATGATGTAAAGGCTTATTTAGTAGAAAAAGCTAAAAAAGAACATATGGACAGAAGCAAAGGTGGTAGCAGTTCACATCCTGCAAACCGCAAGCTAGAAGAAATTACTGGCAAAATTGTTGCTAAGCTCTGTATGATCAAAACATATAATAGCAAGGGGGATTTTTATAACGCAGTCTGTTCTGAGTTGATAAAGCAAAGCGGTGAATTATTTCATAAGTATTCCGCATACGAAAAATATACAGCACATGATAATGATGACTGGCAAAGAACAATAAAAACTTGGTGCAAAAAATATATAGAAGCTAGCAATATTTCACCGCAAATAGAAAAGCCTGCGGCCAAAAACAAGACAAAATACAAACACTAGAGTTTGTATCAAATATTTTTTATTTTTTTTATATCTTAGGAAAATAAAGGAAGTTTTATTATTTTTATCCAAAAATACGCATTTATCGTATTACCATCTCTAAGTGATGGGTTTTACTAATAAAATTTAACCCTAGTATATGCAAAATAACTAAAAATTATTTTTGTATATATGAGTAACATTAACCAAACTAACACTAATCACGACAACGACAAACTCTTAACCACTGACCAAACAGCCGAGTACCTTGGGGTAGGCAAAGAAACGTTAAATGTATGGCGTGCAACAAAACGCTATAACATACCTTATATCAAAGTAGGCAAACTGATCAAGTATCGTAAGTCTGACCTTGATAGGTGGTTAGATGAGAGGACCTGCGATAATACTCAGGGTTAATACTCTTGCGTATGTTTAAAAGATATCCTATTAGATCTATTAAATCAGATGAGGTTTATTCAATTAGAAAGATTTGTTTTCTTTTTAGGGATTATAAGCTGCATGACAAAACCATAAGAGGTTGGTTGAAATCAGGTCAATTAAAGTCTGCAGGTACTTGCAAAAAAGAGATTCTGATACATGGATCTGTTTTAAAGGCGTTCTTTAGAAGTCGAAATAATCAATCTCAAAGCCTAGAATTTAATGAGCTGAAGTGCAGAAAATGTCGTAGCAGAGGTGTACCAAAAGATCGTGTTATTCACAATACAAAACCCCAGGGTCAAACCATAATTATTTATGGAAAATGTAATTCTTGCGATTGCGAAATTACAAGATGCTATGCGGCAAAAGATATAGACAAATTAAAAACAGCTTTTATTTTTAGCTGTGGTACGTCGTCAATAATAGATAGTGTCTCTCCCCAAGTAGAGACTCACCCTGGTAATGATCAAAAAGCATTGCAAAGTGAGTGTAAAGAAAGCGATACTCAGGATATAAAATCTACAGTGAAACATGAACCATATAAGCATAATGATAGCAATGAAGTTATAAAGTATTCCTTTTGTAAGCATCTTATAAAAAGGAAACTGGATGAAAAAAGTATTGAAAAATACCGCTCAGCAGTTAGAGAATTTGAAATATCTACCGGCTTTAAACATTTTAAAACTTTTAATGAATCACAGGCTGAAGGTTTTAAAGATTATCTGTCCACAAAATTAAATGCTGTTACCGACAATCCGGTATCAAAACAGTTCATCCTTAGATCTATAACCGGTGCTAGAATATTTTTCCAATGGCTGTCAAATGAAAAAGGGTATTCAAGGTACATAAAGAAAAATGAAATAGAATACTTAACCCTTTCTAAAAATGAAGCTAAAAGAGCCAGAATGAGTGATTTTCAAGAGAGGTATACCGTAGCTGAGCTTTTATCAACAATAAGAAACATACCAATTGAAACAGAAACACAGAGAAGAGCTAAGGCAATAATTAGCTTATGCCTGCTAACAACACCAAGGGTTAGTGCATTAAAAGATGCCAGGATAACTGATATAAGGTATATAAGAGAGCATGATATTTATTGCTTCACGCAGCGACAATCTACAAAATATGCAAAAGAAATTAATGCTTTTTTTATTGGACAATCTAAAGATATTATTGATAATGTTATTAATTGGAAAAACGAACTGGAGCAAAAAGGTTTCACAAAGAATGATCCTTTATTTCCACAGATCAATTCAGTATTTGATACAGAGGGTAATTCAATATGCACTTTATCTAAAGCCTACATTAAAAAAACAGGAACAATTAGAACTATATTCGAAAAAGCTTTTAAGCTGAATAACATGCAATATATAAATCCTCATAGCTTTAGACATACAATGGTACGATTTATCATGAACACTAAAGATACCATAGCTTTATCTGCGCTTAGTGATAATGTAGGTCATACCATGAACTCCGGAACATTGCTTTCTAGTTATGGCAGAGGAAGTGAACAAGAGAATATTATTGCTTTAAAAAACGTTAATCTTGAGCCAACTGAAGTTAACAAGAATTAATTTCAAAGGTAGCAAATAGGTAGCAAAAGAAATTTTAGGTGTTTTTATTTTAGTGCAGTTGTAAGTGAAATAACCCTTGAAAAATAAGGGAAAAACGATGGCTCCCCGGGCAAGGTTCGAACTTGCGACCAATTGGTTAACAGCCAACTGCTCTACCGCTGAGCTACCGAGGAATAATAAAAAATTATAAAATATAGAATTTTATTTGCAAGAAAAAAAATATCCAAGGTAATTATATATAAGATTAAGAAAACGATTAACTTTTAAAAAATACGATGAATAGTAAATATATATTACTACTTTATTTGGTTATCATATAAAGAGTGATAATTTATATTATCGCAGATTTATGCAATAATTAAAAGATTACAAAAGTGTATTAAAAAGTACACTTTTTTATACATTAATGAAACTTTAGCATTGATTGCCAATAAATTTGGCATTAATAAACCTTCTGTGCGTTTTGGAAATATCAGTATTTTAAAATGTTCATATTGGACACCCTAATTACACAATATCAGAATCTATGTTATGGATATAAGGGTTAGAACAGGATATTCGGCTAGTCCCGTATTTTTTATCGTGCACCTGCTCAAATCTATGAAAAGTGTGATGCAGAAAAATTGATATCGCCCAATCAAATTGTAAAATTAATTGGAATACAGTGGGGTATTTTTCCTGATGGTCAATATGGTGATAGTTTTAGCTCACCTATTACTTCTGCAAATAATAGTAACGCTTAAGATTTTAATAATATGAGCATTATTTGCCCAAGTTGGAAAATAATTGATGTTTTAAATATACCACAACTAGCTAATATTAGAAATATTGTAAATAATAGCTTAACATCAAACGTAGTTTTACAAATATTGAACCAACCAATTAATACTGCTAACATTTTCTTAAATATCCCCACTCACTCTTTTTCAGCCTCTCAACCTCTTCGTCCGTCAACGGCAAGCTCACCTGCTTATGATTGGGCTTTTTACCTCGTTGTTTAGGCATTTTAACCTGTTCTATCTTGCTATTATCAAGCAAACTCTGTTGATTATCAATAACCTTCTTGTTCTTTTTAGCCATACTATTTTGCAATTAAATAAGCATATTTCAATCTACCATTTACATTTGACATAAACAATTCAAAACGGCTTCCTTCCTTGATAAATCTTGAATTAAAACTAAAATTAACCCCAGTCGCGCTTAAGCCACTTCCAACCTATTCAAATTAATCCTTGGTTTTGCTGCATTTAACTGATAAAAAGCCACACAAGAAAAAACATTAATAAAATAATTGGTCATACTTCGATATTTCGTCCAAACCAGATGTCCAAAATCCTTCATTTTGCCAAATATTGTCTCTATTATCGCTCGTTTATAAAGTAATTTATTGGTTGTTGCTGAAATTTTTCTTGCTTTCATGTTTTTCCTGCATTTTGTTATTAAATTCAAATCTAAATTTGCTAATTTCTCTTCAATTTCTTTTGATAAATATCCTTTGTCTCCAAACAAAAAGCCCTGTAAATCCTCGGCTAAATTAAAAACCTGATACACATCACTTTTATTGCCTTTGGTGATTTGCAAAGATACAATCTCACCAAAATTATTGCAAATAATATGCAATTTAAACCCAAAAAACCATCCAGTTGAAGACATTCCAGGTTCAGCTATTCCCTTAAAAACCTTGTGTTTTGCAATTCTTTGATTTTTACAAACCTGCAAAAAAGTTGAGTCAATATAATAAACACCTGTTTTTTGGCTAAATTTTGACAAATACTTCAAAAAGAAAAACATTGGAATAAACACTTTTGGCTAAATTTTAACGAATCTTTTATAGCTTGGAATTGTAGGAAAATAAAGCCTTAATGACATTTCAAAACTATTATAAAATTTTTTAAAACAATTTAAACCAGAATCGTTAAACCAAAGCAAAATTGTGATAATTTCTGAAATTGAAAGACAATCTGTTCTTTTTCTGCGATATTTTCCATCAGAAACCAACATTTTTTGCCATTCTGGAAGAAAAGACTTGCAAAATGAATCAACTATGCAAAATGTAGATGTGAGTTGTAAGTCGGTCATACAATTTAAGATTAATTGAAATAATAATCCTTATTTTATATGGCTATAAATGATTTATAGCTCTTTTCTTAAGCGCGACTGGGGTTAAAATCAAATTCGTTCAAGTAACGTTGTAAGTGTTTTTTACTTGCCCAATGATAAATCCCGTTAATACCACGTTTTACAAGCGACCAGTAGCCTTCAATTCCATTTGTGTGACTTTTAATAGCTTCTCTTGATAAATCAACCCTTATATATTTTTTTGCACCATGATTTACGCTTTCGTGGTTGTAAAAGTTGTTTAATGTTATAGCTTTGGTGTCTATCGGTCATTTACTTTTTGACCTAAAACGTGATATTCGGCACTTTCAACATAAAAAGTTTTTGTTTTGCCGTTTCACGTTCTTTCATACCAAAAACTACGGCTTTTTCAGACTTAAACTTGTCTTTTATGTGTTTATTCTCTTCTTTACCACTATATAGGTCTAATCCATTTCTACAACACCACCAAACTCGCCACTATCAAAATTATCGCCAGCAACTTCACGAATACGATGCAACATAAACCATGCAGTTTTTTGAGTAACATCAATATCACGAGCAAGTTGGCAAGAACTGATACCTTTTTTGTGAGCTGTGTGCAAGTAAATAGCGGTAAACCATTTTTTTAAAGCAATTTTTGTGTTTTCAAAAATAGTTGCTGTTTTGTAGCTAAAAATTCTATCGCAACAAGAACATTGAAAACGCTTGCCATCGCTAAAATGATATATTTTGTTTGTATCGTCTTGAAATTTGTTTGCTGTGCAATCTTTGTAAGGGCAAGTAACTTTGTCGTTCCATCTTGCTTTAATTAAAAAGTTGATGCAATCTTGCTCGGTATTTAGTTTTTCTATTAGTTGAATAATGCTGTTAAGCATACTGAGTTTACCTAATTTTCATGTCAGGCAATTTTTTTAAAGAGGTATTAGTTATTATAGCTTTTAATTTAATTAATTTATTAACTAAAAGTATTTAATTTACATTCTATTTCACGTATTAGAAGAGTTGTAGTCCTGAGATTATTGCATTTGAATGCAAATGAATCTTTTTCGTTGCCCACGTTAATATTATCAGTTATAACGTTTTTTTTATTTTTTAAGACCTCTAGTTCACTTTCTAATTTCTTTTTTTGCACTTCAGTAAGATTATTTAGTGCCGCTTGTTTGCAAATACCGTCAGCAGTTACCCACTCGTTTTCTAAATTTTTACGATTAGAGCATTTTTTTTCTACTAATGATTTTTTTTCGTTAGTATTATTTTTTATATTGTCTGTAATATCTTTTATATCGTGACGAGGTTTTATTTCAGGAAAATTAGCAAAACAAAAATCCATAATAAAAAACATAACAAAAATTATGTTAGAAAAAAACAAAATTTTATTTTTCATAAATAGCTATATACAAATTATTTTAAACTTATAAAAATAAAAATTTTAATTGCAATTATATATTTTATATTAATTATTATATTTAAAAATTTAGTTGATTTATAATTATGAATTTTTCTGATTTAATTTATTCTAGGCTAAACGATGAAAAAGAAAAACTATCCAAGCAATTTACTTCGGAAAAGTTAAGATATTTTTACATTGATAATTTGCTTCCCGAGAATATTGCTTTAGAAATTTCTAATAATTTTCCTGCATTAAATAAATTAACACATAACAAAACTATCCGTGAAAATAAATTTATTGGAGTAAAATTTGATAGTTATCATCCAACTATCAAAGATTTGTTATTTGCATTTCAAGAAGACAAAATAATCCAATTAGTACAAGAAATTACTAAAATCAAAAGCTTAGAAGGGGATAAAACTTTTTATGCCGCAGGAATTAGTGCCATGCCTAAGAAAAGCTTTTTAAATCCCCATTTAGATAATTCACATAATGCCGACAGAAGCAAATATAGGGTTTTAAACTTATTATACTATTGCGAACCAGATTGGCAAGAATCAAATGGAGGAAATCTAGAAATCTGGCCTAATAAAATTAAAGATAACCAACAAATAACTATAGTAAGCAAATTTAACCGTTTAGTTGTAATGGAAACAAATGATCAATCTTGGCATTCGGTTTCTCCTATAAAAATAGATAAAACCAGAAAATGTTTTTCTAATTATTATTTTTCTAATTTTTCTCCCACCAATGATTCTTATTTTCAAGTTACAACTTTTAGAGGTAGACCTGAGCAAAAAATTATTAACTTAGTGCTAATAGTAGAAGGGTTATTGCGTCAAATTATAAGAACCTTAAAAAAACGTAATGCTAAGAGCATTAAGCATATTTATAAATAAAAATATATTTTTAATTATTTAATTAAGTAGCTAAAATAATAATTTTAAAAATTTTTTCGTTAAAGATACCTAACAGAATAATTGACAAACCTAAGGCAAATATTAACATTTTATCAAAAAAAGCAATTTTTTTGGTGTTATTTTCAAGAGATTTAATTATTTGGCTATTGCCATAAAAAAATAAATACTCAACTATTCTCCAGCTATACAACATGCCAATCGCTCCCCCAATTATTGTAATTGCAAAAGAAAGATATTTTAAAGATAAGTAAAAGCCGCTTAATATATACCATTTTGCAATAAAACCAAGCGTTATAGGAAAACCAACAATGCTAAATAAAGCTATTAAAAAACTAAATTTTAATAAAGATTGCCCATGCAAAGATTGCTTTAAAATGCTTAAATTAATATTAATTTTATAATTAAACCGCTTTTCTACTATTTCTATTATCATAAAAAGCGTTGCAATAGATAAACTATGTACCAACATTTGCAATAATACTCCAGTGTTAACCGAATGATTAAAACAAAAAATTCCTAACAAAAAATATCCTGATTGAGACATGGATGAAAATGCCAAAATAGTTTTTAAATTTTTATCTAATAATGCCCCTATCGAACAAATTACAATTGCCAAATAACACAAAACAACGACTATTCCTATAAAATATTTCAATTCCAATGAAATAAAAACATATCCAAAAATGTTGTTTATTTTATAAATATTAAATATAAATATTTTTGTAATAATGGCAGAAATAAAAGCAGTTAACGCACTGGGTACTTTAATATAACAATTCATAATCCAGCTATGAAGAGGATAAAGTGCCGATTTGGCAATTAATCCCGATATAATTAATATATAGGCTGCTTGAACTAAAATGTAACTATCGGCACTTATTTGATTTTGACTTATTATTTTAGCTGTGATTGCCATATTTAGGGTACCAGTAGTAAAATAAATAAAAAATATTCCCAGTAAAATAAAAATATTTGCAATACTACCAATTATAAGATAATTAAATGCCGAAGAATATGACTTTCGAGAACCATCGTCAGCTGTTAATAAAACATACAAACAAATTGAGGTAACCTCTAGAAATACATAAAAATTAAACCAATCCACCGTCAATATTAAGCCACATAAGCCAGTAAACACCAATCCACAAAAACCGAAAAGATTGGTCTTTATTTTTTCACAACTAGTTATGCTAAACGAAGTAATAAAAAAAATAGTAGCAGTCATTGCTAAAAAAAACGCAGAAGTATGATTAATAGCAATATCAATTCCTATTCCATTTTTCCACCCCCCAAAAGAATATATAAAATCTTTTTTTAAAAAAATTAAAATTAAAAAAGAAGCTGTTAACGCAAAAAATGCTAATAATATATATAAAATTTTGGCTACACGTCTGTTCTTAATGCTACATAAAATTACCGAACTTATTAATGAAATAATAAGTATAATACCTGGCAAATGTTTTATGTCGCTCCACATTGAAAAAAAATTTATATTAAATCAATAGATTCAACAAATAATCAAAATTATTTATTTTTTAGGCAAGTAGCTAATAATTCAGGATTATTTTTTACCATTTGAATTTTTTCAGATATAAGTTTTAATAAAAAATTATATTCACCCCCTTTAGCAGACAATACATTATCATTAGCTATTTCTTGTAATTCTTTTTCGTTAATTTTTATAAGCATTTCATAGGCAGAACATACATCTCCCTGTCTTTGTATCATAAAAGGCACCAAAGTTTTTGCCCACAACGGAACATCTTTGTTGTTTAAAGAAATAATTTTTTCTGCTAAGGGCTTTACTATTTCATAATCTTTCATACGATATGACCCTAAATATATTGCTTCCATATACCATCGCCATTGCCCAACCGGATTTTTATCAGCATGATCAATCAAATATTTAATTATATACCTACAATCTTCTGTATTTTGAGATTGCCCATAATAAAAAGCCGCAATTGAAGGAATATATTCTGATTTGGAACTCAAAGCATCAACGGCATAAAACCATTGTTCAAGTTTGTTGAAATCATAGTCTTTTAGAGGAACGGTTTCTCCAAAAGTGTCTCCAGCATTTTGAAGTAACTGACCATACATGCGGTAAGCAAATTGTTCATCGCCTAACGAAGCTATATCCATTTCAATGCGAGAAGGAGGCAAAGGGGTAATTGTAAAATCAGGTTTAATTCGCTGTGAAATTAAAAACCAAGTAGCAAATTGTAAAAAAAACAATAAAAATACTACATACGAATCTAACTTAATATTATTAATTTGTTTAAACAGCTTCATATTTCTATTTAAATTTAAAAATTTCTTCGGTTAAAATCAAACGCGCAAGCGGCTAATAATAACAAAGTATAAACCGATGTTTGTATCAAACCTAAAAAGAATATATGGTAATCAATTTCTCCAATTAACCATCCTGTTTTTGCACAAAAATCTAGTCTCGGCATAAAAACTGAAAATATTTTTATTAATACTTCAGTTAAACTTTGAAAAACAAACCATTCTTTAGCCCTATGCAATATGCTTATGTAAAAAACAAAAGAACCTATTATTCTACCAAGCACATATACCGACATTGACAAAAGCAAACTAAAAACTGGGCTTTCAATAAACAAAGCAAAAAACATTGTAAAAGAGACGACAACAATAGATTCAAATAAAAAACTAATGCACCAGATTGCTAATCCTGTTGGATTTGCAAAAGAAGCCAATAGAACCACAATCAATAATATAATCGGGATGAGCAATAAACAAAAACCAATAAAAAAACCAATAACTATTTTTACCCTTGAAATTGGTTTGGTTATCATTGTTTCGATTTCACGATTTTCAAATAACCTTTTTAAATGGAAGCATATAAAAATCATTATACAAAGCATAACAACGGCTCTTGCTAAATAAGCAGAGTATACTATTTTCATTTGGGTATTTTCGGCCAAAGCATTACTGCCCATAAAAAAACCAAACCCCGTAGCAATTAAAATTGCTATAATACTGCCACGAAATAGCATGTCGCGTTTGGCTGCCAAAATTGTATGTAATATTACGCCTTTCATAAAAAATAGCTTTACTTAATTTTTTTAATTTAAATAAAGCTATTTTAAATTGCAATGATAATTTTTATCTATTGTAATCGCTTCGGTTGTTTTTAGCTCGGGCGTTGATAACGCTTTCTCGAATATTAGCATAAGTAGAACCGCTTTTAGGTAAGAATTGCTCCGTAAACATTATATTTTTCTTTTCTCTAACCTGACTAAGAGCTTGATCATAAAGTTTTTTATTATAATCTTGTTGCTTTGATTGTATCAATGGTGCCTGCAATTTTTCTTGAGCAGCATCCTGGTGAGGGTTTAAACGCGCATTTTGAGCTTGTGACATAGCTTGCTCCGCTCTGTAGCTTTCATTATTTTTATTGCGTTCGCATACTCTTTGATTATATTCTTTTATCTGGTCGTTATTTGTATCTTTGTCATAAACTAAGTTGGATAAAGATGCAGGTGGCTCCAAAGAACCATATACCGTATTAGGCATATTTTCTTTATAATAATTCATTCGGCTTGTTGCTTCTGCTTGCAACTCCATGTTTTCTTGTTGCTGATTTTTTATCTTACTTTGAATTTCGTTACCATACAACGCAGTTCTTTGTGATGCCTGCCAAGCTTTTTGACTTCCATCTGTTTTGGCGCTATATAAATAAGCGCTTGGGGTGCTTTCAATGGATTGCTTTTGAATGTGCTCAACAAGTAGTTCTTGAACTTTTGCATCAACTTTTTGGTTAACTAAGTTTTTATGGTGTTGCTGTTGTTGCTCATAATTATAATCTTTTAATTTATCAACAGTATCTGGGGCTGTTTTTTCTATCTCACGCATCAACGATATATTCATTTGAACTTGATTTTTCAGTTGTGCTATTAAAGCTATATTGCTAGATATAACTTCCTGGCTTTTAAATTCATTGCCTCCCTCTAATTGTTCTTGTCTTAATTTCGATATTTCTTGTTGCTTAGAACGATATGTATTTGCTTTTCGTGATTGTATATCTTGAAATTCCAGTAATTCTGGATTATGTGATTTTTCTGGACTAATATTTTTACTAACTTCTGTGGGCGTAATAACTTTAGCGTTTATGTCTCCATTTCTTTTGGCCATATCAGCAAATTTAGCTGCACGTTGTTTAACTGTAAGGTTTTTATCTTCTTCGTATTGCGCCATATATAAATATTTATTTAATTTATTAGATAATTTTGATTACATCCAATTTTGCACCTATTGTCAATAAAAAATAAATATTTTCTGTCGTAAGCAATAAAAAACTTCAAATATTAGTGCTAAACTTATAAAACCAAACCTGGAAAATAATTTTATCATAGTTAGTTTGTAATAAATTCCATAAAATATATTTTCATATAAATATCGCATTTGATACTCTTAAATTTGTTATAATAAAACAAGATTTAGGTAAATATATATTATAAAATGGTTATTGCTTTAAATACTATAATGGCAGTTACAAGTGCAATAATAACCGCCATATTAAGACATAAATAATTTTTAAGTTCTTGCAACTAAATTTCCTTAACTATATTATTAAGTTATAATTAATTTAAAATTAGCGATGAACTATCAGGTTACTAAAATGGCGCATCTACATGCGATAAATAAAATAGAAATCGAAAAATACAACAATATTATAATCCCAATCGACACTATACATGTAGAAAAAATATTAAAGGGAGATGTAAATTTTAGTTGTCTCGATACTGAGCTACAACACAAACTTATTCAAGAAATAAAAATTCAAGATTTTAAAGGAGAATGTGGGCAAAACTTATGGATTAGTGAAATCAAAAATAACTTTATAATATCCATAATGCTTGTTGGTATAGGCAGTTGTGCGTGCGAAAAAACTTGTCAAAAAACAAAATTTTTAGCAAAAATGGAAAATTGGGGAGGTAAGATTTTTAGCTCATGTTTAAAAGAAAAAGTGCTAATTATTGGAGATTTTATTACTACTCCAGCACAATATAGCCATTCTAAAATGGTTTCCGCAATAGCTTTGGGCTTTTTAGAGTCGGCTTACAGATTTAATAGATACATGACTACTGACAAAAATAAAAAAAAGGCTCCAAAATTAACCGATTTATCTATTTTTGTTAGCAATTCTAACCATATTGATGAAGAAATTAAAAATATAACAAATATATTGGAATCATTGTATTTTGTAAGAGATTTAGTAAACGAGCCAGGCAATGTGATATATCCTGCTTCGTATGCCGAAATTATTAAAGAAAACATGGAGCATTTATCTAATTTAACAATTAAAATTCTTGGCATAGACGAGCTTGAAAAAATAGGAATGCATATGTTGCTTGGAGTTGGAGTTGGCTCTGTAAAAGAATCAAAGGTGGTTATTATGGAATACAAAGGAA
>JANYEN010000050.1 GCA_025363115.1 Alphaproteobacteria bacterium
TCAATTGAAAATTTTCCCCTTTTACGTCATGAACAATTGCCGATTCTGACCAGGAAAACAACCCAGGTATTACAAAAGAAACTGCTTTGCCACTGCCTGTTGGCGCAAATAATAACAAGCTTTCATATGTATTATCTATTATGTCTACACCCTCTTCATTTTTTCCAATTACTATTCCTCCTTCCATATTAAGTTAATATTAAATATATACAATATTAGTCCAAACTTAACTATATGTCAATAATATTTTTTTATAGAAAGTGATAAAACCTACCACGTAATTTTTAATATTTTTAATATTTCGGTATCCGCAGGGTAAATATCTTCAGCATTTGAAAGAGTTACAATCCAGGTTTTTTTAGCAATAATTTTTCTAAATTGAGAAGAAAAGCCCCTTTGTGAGCCAGTCATACTAATGATATTGTACTTTTTTTTATTTCTGCTAATTGTTTGATGAAAAAATCCATATCCAAAACCTACATTTTCTCCAAGTTGAACAATTTTTCCGTTGTCATGTGTGGCTTGGGATAAAAACTTTTTCATAGTTTCTTTTTTTGCAAAAATTGTTTCGCTGTCCCATGCTTTGATCCATTTTTTATAATCAGCTAAGTTTGTAAAGATACCCATATCGCCTACATCTTTAAAAAAATCTATACTTTTATATTCTTGAAAAAAAGGCCAAGCACTATAAGGAATGGCATAATTATCGTGCTTTTTAATATTGCTCACAAAAAAACTATGCTTCATTTTAAGCTTATTAAAAATATTTTTTTGTATAAAAGTCTCATATTTTTGCCCCGAAACATTTTTTATAATTTCCGCCAATAAAATATAATTAGAATTAGAGTAAGAATAAGAAAAATCGGCTGGAGTTAAATCGTATTTTTGAATTTTTTGTAAAGCTTTTTTATTATCCACTAAAGGTATATCCAGCATTGCTTCGTGTAATGGCTTTCTCTGTAAAATATCTGCATTTAAATAATCTTTTATTCCCGAAACATTAAAAATTAAGTCTTTAATTTTTATTCTATCAAATTTTTTTGGCAAATGAGGAATATATTTTTTAACAGAATCATTAAGCGATAATAATTCTCTTTCTTCTAGCATTAAAATAGCAGCAGCAGTAAATTGCTTGGTTAACGAAGCAATTTGAAAAGTGGTATCTTTGTTAGCTTTTCTGGCACATTTGTTATCTTTAAATTCCGCGCATCCTTTAACATCTTCAATAATTGTTTTGCCATTTTTAATTACCAATAAAGCAAAGGCCGGGGTATTGTTATTGATAGCTTTTAAAGTTGACAAGTTAGCGTGTGCAGTAGATAAAGATATTGCCAACGATAGCAAAATTAATTTGAACATGATGTTGATTAAGATAAAATTTTTTGTGAAATTAGCTATATCGAAATAGGATTTTGAATAATCTTATTGATATTTTAATATCAAAAAAGTTAAAGAAAGCTATTTATAGTCAAGTAAAGATTTATTTTATTTAAATAATTAATTTAAAATTAGCCATTTCAATAGCGGCGTCGGCAAATTCCAATCCTTTATTCATCTTGTTTATATCTGCTCTTTCAATAGCCAGCTCTTCATTTTGAGTAGTAAGAATGCCAAAAATTATTGGTGTTTCTACAAACGTAGCAAGCAATCCTATTCCGTGGGTAACAAAATTACAAACATATTCATAGTGGTCGGTATGCCCTTTTATTATTGCACCCAAAACTATAATTGCATCAAATTTTTTAGTATTGGCAATTTGCTTGGAGGCATAAACCAGTTCAATAGCCCCTGGTACTGAAAAATTTTGAAAGCTAGTTAATTTTTCACTCAATCTATTAATGCATCCTTCTTTTAATTGCAAAGTAATTTCGTGATTAAACTGCGATGTTATAACAGCAATTTGCATTTGATTAAATAAATTAATTGATGCAAAATAAAACCCTGGTTATTATAGTCAAATAATTTAACGATTTAGATATGTTTTTGTCAATCTCCACAAGTTATCGACTTGCATCGGTCACTCTTTTTGATCAACATGGAGTTATATTGCAAACTTTACGTAATAATTTACCAAATTGCCAATCTAAAGAAATAGCGTTAATGACGTATAATATTTTAAATAATATAAATAAATCAAGCTTAACAAATATTTTTGTAGATGCTGGTCCTGGTAGTTTTACTGGCATAAGAACTGGAATATCATTAGCAATTGGGCTTAGCGTTGGGAGGGCTAAAATATCTGGAGTTTCTTCTTTAGAAGCAATAAATTATTCTTTAAACAGAAGTGAGAATACTATGATTACTATAAAAGCACTGCCAAACGAGTATTATTATCAAATTTTTAATGGCAATAATTTTACATCTGGTTGCGCATGCGTAGAAAGCGAAAAACTAGAAAAATTAGCCAATGATTATAATGCTGTTATTGTTAAGGATATCGAGGTAAATTCTGAAATGATTGGTAATTATGGTATATATTTGGCTAAAAATAATGTATATAACGATATTGCCCCCATTTATATAAAATTACCAAATATTTACACTAAAAAATTAGATAACAGGCTTGATAATCATAAGTAAATCTCTACCCAAGCGTTTAATTTTTATAATTTCTCCCAACTTACGATTTTCCAATAAACAAGGTTTATTTAATGAAAAAGAAGATAATGAATTGCAATCGTTAATTATATCGGGAGTAATAAAATAAGAAATTTCATCAACCAATCCTTCTTCTAATAAATTAGATATAAACTCACTTCCTGCCTCCACCAATATTTCGCAAATATTATATTTTAAAAGTAAAATATTTAAAGCATTTTTTATATCTATTTTATTATTGTTAATACTACATTGAATTATAATAATATTAGGTAAAGAAACTTGTTGATAATTTGCAGTTAAAATAAAAACATTGGTATATTTACGAGAAAAAATATTTAAAGTAGATTGTTTAATAATTGTATTATTTTTATCAATAATAATGCAATGCCTTTCTTGGTGAATTTTATTTATTCGTACGTTCATTCGAGAATTATCCATTAAAAGAGTTTTGGCGGTTGTCATAATTGCATCGCAATTTTTTCTCATCTTGCTATGAACATAATTTCTTGATTCCTTACAACTAATCCACTTGCTATTATTATTATAATCTGCAATTTTTCCATTTAAAGTTGAGGCTACTTTGATATTGATAAAAGGTCTTTGTTTTACCTTATTTACAAAAAAAATTTTATTCAAATCTTTGCATTCTTTTTTTAAAGTGCTTTCTTCAACTTCAACGCCAGATTTTTTTAATATTTCTATTCCACGTCCATTTACAATGGGATTAAAATCTTGAATGCCATATACAACTTTTTTTATTCCGCTCGATATTATTAAATCAGTGCATGGTGGGGTTTTGCCATGATGCGAACATGGTTCCAAAGTTACATATAACGTAGCACCTACCACACTTTCGGTTGCGTTTGATATAGCTTCAAATTCTGCATGAGAGTTACCAAATTTTTGGTAATACCCCTGCCCTATTATTTTATTATTTTTAACTATAACGCATCCTACTAAAGCTCCGCAACGCACTTTTTTATCTCCCTTTTTAGCTAATTTTAATGCTAGCTCCATATATTTTTTTTCTATAGTAATATAAAAAACAACTAAAATATAATTATATTGACTTTAAAAATAACTTAATATTATTGCAAATTATTCAATAACAACTGTGAATTATGAGTAAAATTCAAAAGTCAAGATTTAAAAGAAGCAGATCTTTAGGAGTTTCTTTATATGGAGAAGAAAAAGATGCATTTAATTTTAGAAATTATAAACCAGGTCAACATGGTCAAGATGTGCATAGAAAAACCTCAACTTATTCTATTCAGCTTGCCGAAAAGCAGAAATTAAGATATGTTTACGATATAAGAGAAGAGCAGTTTCGTAAAATTTTTATTAAATCATCACGTCAAAAAGGCGATACAGTGACAAACTTAATAGCAGCTTTAGAATATCGTCTAGATGCTGTTGTATATAGATCAAATTTTGTATCAACTTTTGGCAAGGCTAAGCAAATGATAAATCACCGTCATATAATGGTTAATGGCAAAATAGTTAATATTAGGTCGTATGTTTTGAAAGATGGAGATGTTGTCAGCGTTGCGCCAAAAGCTAAAGATATGGATTATGTTAAAGCTTCAGTAGAAAATTCAGGTCGTAAAATACCAGATTATCTTAAACTAGAAGATAAATTTGCTATAAAAGTTGTTCGCAAGCCTTCTTTTTCCGAAGTACCATACGCCTTTGTAGTTGACCCTCAATTAGTTGTAGAATGGTATTCTAATAAAATTAGTTAAAAATGAACTATATTGGAATGTTTACGGGAATTGTTATTGGTATAGGTACCATTATATCACCAACTCCTAGCAAAAATGGTCTCGAATATACTGTTAATACCAATATAGACTTATCTCAAATAAAAATTGGTGATAGCGTATCAATAGATGGTGCCTGTCATTCGGTTACTGAGAAAACCCACAATAGTTTTAAAGTTTTTTCCTCACAAGAAACACTAACAAAAACAATTATTTCAACATATAAACCTGATACTATTGTAAATTTAGAATTTCCATTAAGAGCGGGAGATTTTATAGGCGGACATCACGTAACTGGACATATAGATTGCATTGGAGTGACCGAAGAAATTATCCAAGATGATAACGGTAAAATTATTAAAATAAAAATACCGCAAGAGTTTACTAAATATGTGGTTTATAAAGGCTCAATAGCAATTAACGGCGTTAGTTTAACGGTTAATAAAGTTAATGAAAACATTATCGAACTTTATGTTATCCCTATAACTTTAGAAAAAACTAACTTGGGTGGTTTAGTTGAAGGCTCTAAAATTAATGTTGAAGTTGACATTACCGCTAAGCATATCGAAAAGCTGTTAGCTGGTCATATTAAAGCTGATTAATGTTATTAACTCGAGCTTTAGTTATTTTTTTGGCATACTTTTCTATATGACTATCCCAATTTAAATGCCCGCTTGAATATCTACCGGTATCCAAAACAATTTCTTGAGAAATAATCCGTTGACGATTGATAAATTTATTTCTAAATAATTTAGTCCAATCCACAAGTAAATCAATATTTTTTGACCTTAAAGACATTGTTCTTTCTTTTATCTCAATAATTCTTTTTTGGTTTATTTCCAAACTATCTGGCTGGTTAGTTAAAAAATTTCTCATTTGATGAGCAAATTCAATTTGCCTAAAAGAAGCCATCATTGGTGTTTGTAATATTATTTTATCCATTATTATTGCCGAAGCTATACTTGCAAAAATAACAATTTGCCCTCCCCTAGATGTTCCAATGCCTATAACTTTTCTAAATGGATTTTGGTTATGAGCAATTTGAGTTAATTCATTTACCAAAAAAGAGGCCATATAATTAGCATCATAATTGGTGCCTTGAGCGGTATTTAGTGCATCTTTGGGTCCATAAATAACTCTCCTTAATTCTCCGTTGGCATTTCTTATATAGCTATACCAATCAAAACGAACTATATAATTACCTTTGCTGTCCCTTCCAACCGCTGCCATAAAGCCAGTATTTTCATCATAAAATTGCTCATAACATTCTTGCCGAATAGGACTAGACAGGATGTCCATTTTTCTATGCTCCGCCTCAATATTTAAATTATTGTATTTTATAGGATTCATTTTTTTCATCCCATTTATTATTATTTTTCGTAAATGTTCTCGCAATTCAGCATCTTCAACATGATCGCCAAAGGGATATTCTGATATTAAAAACATTTCTTGATCTTCTAAACTTAAATTTAAAGGATTATCAACAATATTATACTCTACCGAATTGGCATTAGTGCGAGATTTAAACATATAAATAAAATTTTAACAAAAATATTTCATAAATTTAATTTATAAGCAATATTTTGTAGTTCAAGATATAATTTTACCAATATTTAATCCCTATTGCGTTTCTTACTTCTTCTAAAGTTTGAGTTGCTTTTATTCGGGCTTGTTGGGTTCCTTCATATAATATTTCTTTAATTTGATCTATTTTTAAAGCATTTCTTGCTTCTCTAATCGGCAATAACATGTTTTGTAAACAATTATTAAGCTTATTTTTAATAACTACGTCACCAAGACCACCCTTTTTATAATGCTTTTTTAGTTCTTCAACTTCATTTTTATCTTCAAAAAAAGCATCTAAATAAGCAAAAACTACGTTGCCTTCGATTTGCCCAGGGTCACTAACTTTAATATGATTTGAATCGGTATACATATCAAAAATCTTTTTTTTAATTTGGTCGGGCGAATCATTTAACATAATGGCATTACCCAGCGATTTACTAGCCTTACCTTTACCATCTATGCCCACCAATCTAGATGTTTTACTCAAAAAAGGCTGACATTCTTTAAGAAAATTACCTTTATAAATTCTGTTAAATTTACGCACAATTTCATTGGTTTGCTCTATCATGGGAATTTGATCGTCGCCCACTGGAACCAATTCTGCTTTAAAAGCGGTAATATCGGCTGCCTGGCTAACTGGATAACAAAAAAAGCCTGCTGGAATTGAATCATTATAAGATTTTTGCTGAATTTCTGCTTTTACAGTTGGGTTTCGTTCTAACCTATTAACGGTGACCAAATTCATATAATAAGAAGTCAGCTCGGTTAATTCTGGAATTTGTGATTGGATAAAAATTTTTGTTTTAGTGTGATCTATGCCCACTGAAAAATACCCTAAGGCAATTTCATAAACATTATTCGTTACTTTGGATGGGTTTTCAAAATTATCGGTTAAAGCTTGAATATCGGCAATCATAATATATTGTTCGTAGTCATTTTGTAATTGTACCCTATTTTTTAGAGACCCAATATAATGACCCAAGTGCAAGCTACCTGTTGGTCTATCACCTGTTAATATAATTTTTTTCATTATATAAAATATATTGTTTTTTATAATTATAAAAAGTCATAAAAACTATTTTGCAACTCATATAAAAATAAAATATATGGTTTTTGGTTTAGAAAACAGAAAAATTATTGAAATTGATGGATTAGATGCTGTAAAATTTTTACATTCTTTATCTACCAATAACATTGTTACGCTCGAATTAGATAAAGGCATTTACAACACTATATTAACCCCTACGTCGAGATTTTTATGTGATTTTTTTGTTTATAAAACTTCTGCAAATATATTAATAATAGATATTTTTGAAGGATTTTTAAATACTTTTAACGAATTAATAAAAAAATATCAATTAAGGAGCAAATTTAACATTATTGAAAAAAAAAATTTTAAAATAAAAGTTAGCACAGATAATGAAATGTTTTTAGATAGCATTTTTAGTTTAGATGATCCTCGAAGCAACAAATTAGGCAAAAGGTATTTGATAAATGACGAAACTAACAATTTTTTACCCAATCAAATAAAATATGACGATTTTTTAGTTGAAAATGGCATTTGTGCAGGAGAATGGCTGGAAACAGAAAAGGCTTTTATTTTGGAATATAATTTTGAGAATTTAAATGCCATAGATTTTAACAAAGGATGCTATATCGGTCAAGAACTTATTACTCGAACTAAAAGAACTGGAGAAATAAGAAAAGAATTAAAATTAGTTGATAATAAATATATAGATTTAAATGCTTGCAAAATAATTAAGAAACATAGCATTTTAGATTTATATCTTGTGCTTACAAAAAAAATATCTTAATGATATTGTATATCTTATTTTTTTATATAAATGTCGGTCGTGGGGCTAAAAAAACTTTTGTTAAAAGATGCACTACATACAGCCCCTATTGAAAATTTTTTATTAAGGTGCTACGAGCAGATTATTACTGGCATATGGGGGTCGATGGTATTATTTTTTTTAGAAAGTACAGTATATTGGAATTTAGGCAGATATGCTGAAGCTAAATATTTTTCAAAAAAATATTTTATTATATTCATAATTTATACCATATTTTTTTTATTATCTTCAATTTTAATTCCTAAAATTAGAAAGGTAAGATTAAGAAGAAAGCTACACGACATGATCAAAGAAAGAAATCTAACTAATCAGCAAAAAGAAACATTAAAATCAATTATTGTAAATAACATGCTTTGTATGGGTTTTTTTACTAAACTGGGATTTGCACAATTTTTGATGATTACCATTTCTAATACCATATTTATAGACGCATGTTATTCTTTTGAATTTTTTATAGATGTTGTAAGCACAAAAGATAGACCGTTGGAATTGCTTTTAGTGTTTGTAGCCACTTTTATTTTTTTATTAATATTGGTTTGGTATATGGATATGGTAGTAGCAAAAATGATAAAATGCACCCAAAGACGCCGAATATGTAGCACTAATAACAAAAAGGATGCTCATATGGGTGGCAAAAAACTAATGATAGAAATAATGCAATTAATAACCAAAGATACTCTTGAAAATAGAACTGGTCAAATTATTATTGAAGATTTTTTAACAGATATTTATAAGCTTATGTGCGTTTCCAATGAACTTAATATCAGCTCCAAGCCAAATGAATAGTTTTTTTGTAACTGGTACCGATACCGAGGTAGGCAAAACTTTTGTTTCAATTATGTTGGCTAAAAAATATAAAGCCCATTATTATAAGCCAATTCAAGCTGGCATTGAAAATATGGATGCCAACGAAGCAAAAAAACAAGGCATAGAAATTATTCCTAGCACTTATATTTTAAATACTCCGTCATCGCCGCATTATGCTGCTAAAATTGATGGAATTAAAATTGAATTAAATAAATTTATTACTAATTTTAATGGCCCTGTTATTGTAGAGGGTGCTGGAGGAGTTATGGTGCCAATCAACGATACCCTGTTTATGCTTGATATTATTGTTTATTTTAACTTACCAACTATTATAGTTACTCGTGGGACGGTGGGTACAATTAATCATACTCTTTTAACAATTAATGCCCTAAAAGCTAAAAATATAAACATTGCTGGAGTAATAATAAATGGAAATATATCGTTTGATAATGCCGAAGCATTAGAATTTTATGGCAAAGTTAAAATTATTGACAAAATAGCAAAAAGCGATTGACTATTATTTAATTTAAACAATTTAATCTTTATTACATAAATCATTTACAATAAAATGAAAGTCAGAAGATCGTTAAAAAGTTTAAAAAACAGAGACAAAGGTTGCCAATTAGTGTCCAGAAAAGGTAAATTGTATGTTATTAACAAAAAAAAGCCTCGTTTTAAAGCACGCCAAGGTTAATAATTTATTATTAAAATTTTTATAATCTAATATTTAATGCCAGTCCTGGCTATCAATTTTAAATAAATTTTATTGACATTATTAATTATATTATTTAACAATTTTAGTCAATGGAGGGGTGGCCGAGCGGTTTAAGGCACCGGTCTTGAAAACCGACGTAGGGAAGCCTACCGTGGGTTCGAATCCCACCCCCTCCGCCATTGTGGACAATCATTCAAACCAACCAACACATCAAACGGTTTAACTATTGAAAACTCTAGCTTTTTACCTCTTAATTTAAGGTTCGAAAATAAGAAATTTATAAGTTGGCGTTTTTGCTCGTTTTTCGAACCC
>JANYEN010000059.1 GCA_025363115.1 Alphaproteobacteria bacterium
GAATTTATCAACATTGCAAGACTAACCACCTGTTCAGATATTTGAATGAATTTGATTTTAGATATAATCACAGACACGAAACAGATTTTGAGCGTTCAATGTCTGTTATTTACGCTTGCGTTGGCAAAAGATTAAAATATAGGGGTAATTTAGTTGCAAGTGCATGAGCATTAGCAACTTACAACACATATTAGCAAAATTAGATTTTACATTATTAAACGGCAAAGAAAATTTTTTTGTAAAAAATATCAATGGATATGAAATATCTTTGCAAATCAATACTGAAAAAATAGAAAAAACAATTATCAATTTTGGCGATAAAATAAAAATTCATAGACAAACAACAGCAAATCTATCGCAAAATGAAAATTTAGTTGTTTTAGAATGCGTTATAAGATTGCTTAAAAAAGGATACAATCCAGAATCAATTGAGCTTGAAAAAACTTGGAATTTAGGTCATCAAGGCAAAGGATTTTTAGATATTCTAGTAAAAGACAAAGATGGTAATTCTCTTTTTATGATAGAATGTAAAAATTGGGGAGAAGACTTTAACAAAGAAAAGAACAAGATGTTTAAAGATGGCGGACAGCTATTAAGCTATTTTAGGCAAGATAGAAACACAAAAGCTCTTTGTTTATATGCTTCAAAATTTGAGAATGATACAATATATTATACAAGCGAAATAGTTGATACAAAAAGCTTAACAGGTGAGAATGATATAGAAATATTTGAATCATGGGATCACACTTTTAACAAAAAAGGAATTTTTGAAAGTGTTATAAGTGCTTATGAATTTAAGAACATAGGATTGACTTATAAAGACTTAGACGATTTAGAAGTTGCAGATGGTCAAACAATTTTTCATCAATTTGCAGAAATTTTAAGAAGACATATTGTTTCTGATAAGCCAAACGCTTTTAATAAAATCTTCAATTTATTCATCTGTAAAATACAAGATGAAGATACTAAATCTAATAAAGAAAATGAAGATTTGGATTTTCAATTTAAAAACGATGAAGCAACAGAAAATCTATTTGACAGACTTAATACTCTTTATAAAAAAGGGTTAGAGAATTATATAGACATTTTAATACCAGATGTTAGCAAACAGGAATTTGACGAAATGATAAAACACGCACAAACCGAGCAATTGAAAGAAACATTTTATAAATTAAGATATTATAGAAGCTCTGCAGAATTTGCCTTTAAAGATGTATACGATAAAGATTCTTTTGAGGAAAACGCAGAGGTTGTGAAGGAAGTTGTGAAGTTATTGCAAAAGTTTAAAATTAAATATTCAAAAAAACACCAACATTTAGGCGACTTTTTTGAATTATTGCTCAATACTGGATTTAAGCAAAAGTCTGGGCAGTTTTTTACACCAATACCACTTACAAGATTTGTTTGTAAGTCTTTGCCAATAAAGGTAATAATTGACAAAAAATTAGAAACAGAAGAGGATTTTTTACCTTATGTAATAGACTATGCTTCAGGTTCTGGTCATTTTATAACTGAAATGATGGATGAGATTGATGTTTATGTCAATTCTATCAATGATAATGATATAAAAGCTGGTAGAAGGGCAATAAATGATTTTAATAGCAGAAAACATAATTTAAAATGGGCAGAAAAATATATTTATGCAATAGAAAAAGATTATCGCCTTGTTAAAATATCAAAAGTGAGTTCTTTTTTAAATGGCGATGGAGACGCAAATGTGATTTCAGCTGATGGTTTAGCACCTTTTAATAGCGATAAATATAAAGATATTTTATATAAAAAAGAAGGAGGTAAAGAAAATAATGTATTTGATATAATAGTTGCCAACCCTCCATATTCTGTTAGTGGTTTTCAAAATACATTAAAAAATGGCAAAGAATGTTTTGATTTATTTGGATATTTAACGGATAAATCATCAGAAATTGAGTGTTTATTTATTGAAAGAACAAAGCAATTAATGAAAGATAATGCAGTTTGTGGTATTGTTTTGCCAATTTCAATATTAACAAATGGCGGTATTTACGAAAAAACAAGAGAAATGATATTGCAAAATTTCAATATAAAAGCAATTGTGTCACTTGGTTCTGGTGCTTTTATGGCAACTGGCACAAAAACTATAATAGCATTTTTAGAAAAAAGAAAAATATCAGAATTTAATGAAACAAAAAGAGTAGTTGATCAGTTTTTAACGCACTTTAAAGATGTTGCTTGTGGTGGGCAAGAAAAAGCATTTTCTATATATTCAAATAATGTTTATGAACTTAATTTTGAAGATTACATTTCAATTTTACAGGATAAACCAACAGAAAAAGCAAAACTTAGTGAAGTATTTAAAGAATATAAACTATTGCAAAATAAAGAAATTATTGAACTTGAAAAAGAAAAACTTGTCTATTTTATAGTGGCTTTTGCACAAAAAATAGTGATTGGCGATAGCGGAGAAAAAGATATTGAAAAAGAATTTTATGGCTACGAATTTTCAAACCGTCGTGGACACGAAGGAATTCACATTTATAAAGACGAAGCTGGCAATTTGAACTCAAAACTTTATAATGAAGATTTTAACGAATTATACGATAAAAACAAGCTTAATAGTTATATTTTAAGGAACTTTGAAGGCAACACAAAATACAAAAAAGAACAAATTCAAAAAGCCTTAGAAAGGGAAATTGCCGAAGTACAAACAAGTGACGAACATCCACTTAAAAATCATTTACACTATGTTCATTTATCGCAATTGATGACTTCTGATTTGAAAAAATTTGATAAATCAATTAATTTAAATAAGAGGAATAATTTGAAAATTCAAAGTAAATGGAAGCTCGCAAAGGTTATTGATATTTGTGAACTTGGAAGAGGTAGGGTTATTAATCAGAAAGATATAAAAGAAAATACTGGCGAGTATCCAGTTTATTCATCACAGACGACTAATGATGGTATATTTGGCAAGATTAATAGCTATGATTTTGATGGCGAATATGCAACATGGACAACGGATGGTGCAAATGCTGGAACTGTTTTTTATAGAAATGGGAAATTTAATTGCACAAATGTTTGTGGTACTATGAAAGCAATAAATAATGATATTAATATAAAATATTTAACATATTTTCTAAACACAATTACAAAAAAGTATGTTAACTATGTTGGCAATCCAAAGTTAATGAATGAAGATATGGGAAAAATCAAGCTCCCACTTCCATCGCTTGAAATTCAAGAAAAAATTGTTGCTGAAATTAGTGAAATTGAAAAACAAGAGCAAAAAGCAAAAGAAATAATTGAAAAAAATAACAACAAAATAAATAATTTACTTGGCAAAGGCGAGATGGTGAAGTTAGGTGATATTGGTGAAATCAAAAGTGGAGGCACCCCATCAACAAAAGTGAGCGAATATTGGAAACCAGAAATAAATTGGGCAACGCTTGTTGATGTTAAGGAAAAATATTTATATAATACAAAAAGGAAAATATCTCAAAAAGGCTTAGATAATGGTAGTGCGGTAGTGCTTCCTATTAATACAATATTGTTCTCAAGTCGCGCAACAATAGGAGATGTTTCAATTGCAAAAGCCAAAACATCAACAAATCAAGGATTTAAAAATTTGATTTGTAATCCAGCAATTGCAAACTATGAATATGTTTATTATGTATTAAAAATTGAAGGTCAAAAATTAAAAGATAATTATAGTCGCACAACATATGGAGAAATCAACTCATCTCAATTTGCGGATATCAAAATTCCACTTCTACCGCTTAACGAACAGCAAAAAATAATCGCACAAATTGAACCGCTAGAACAAGAAATAACAAGTGTAAAAGAATCCTTAGCAAATGTTAAAAATTTAAAAGCCGATATTTTAGATAAATACCTATGAAGCCTAAAAAAACATCCAAAATACAACAGGT
>JANYEN010000061.1 GCA_025363115.1 Alphaproteobacteria bacterium
GAATTTATCAACATTGCAAGACTAACCACCTGTTCAGATATTTGAATGAATTTGATTTTAGATATAATCACAGACACGAAACAGATTTTGAGCGTTCAATGTCTGTTATTTACGCTTGCGTTGGCAAAAGATTAAAATATAAAGAATGTTAGTTATTTTTATATGAAATATACTGCTTTTTATTTTGAAAATTACCGAGGAATAAGTAAGAAGCTAGTATTTGAATTAAAAAATGATTCACGGCTACCTCATTGTATTATAGGTAATAACGAATCTGGAAAAACAACTATTTTAAAAGGAATAGAATTGGTTGGCAAATTATGTGATGGCAACACAATACAAAATGGAGAAAGAAATGCAATTAAGCCAAAGGGTGATTATTTTTCAGGAACTGTTACATTAGGGGCTATTTTATCGGCAAACGATAACGAATTAAATGCCGCTCTAAAGAAGTCTTTAAAGCTAAATAATGATTTTACTATTAATATTGAATTTAATTATACATTCAAAAATGCTTCTTTCGTAGAACAAAAAACGATTTTATCGATTAATGATAAGACCATTACTACCAAAAAAGATGATGTTTTATCTCTGATAAAAGATAAAGCACCGCAAATTATATACTATGATGATTTTAAGTTTAGCGTGCCATCAAAGGTTAGATTTTTACAAACCGGAAAAGAAGATAGTAATGATGCATTACTTATAAGTCCAAATAACAGATATTGGAAACATATATTTGATGATTTATTGAAGGGTGTCGATCAAAGTTCCAATGGATTTCAATCGGATATTGTAGATTGGCTTGCGAATCCAAATAACGATCCAAATGCTAGCGAAGGAAGATTGGAACGTATTGGAGATCATTTAGCATCAATTCTTACAAGCTGGATCAAAAATAGTAAAAGCAACATAGACGGCTTTAGAATTATTAAAAAAAGTTCTCAAAATGAGGATGAGAAAAAATTTAATGATTACCAAATTAAAATAAAATCTGGTTCAAATTTATATGATGCAAACGAAAGAAGTAAGGGTTTTCAGTGGTCTTTTTGTTTTCATATATTAACGACTATTAGAAAAAATAGACATAGTCGAGGCTTTATTTTTCTTCTTGATGAGCCAGCGAACAATTTGCATATCAATCCGCAATCAGAAATGTTGCAACATTTAAAAAATCTATGTAACAACTCAAATTTGGCAATATATAGCACACACTCTCCAGAATTAATTTCAGATGAAAACAATTTTGAGAACATATATATTGCAAAAAACAATGCTAAAGAATTTGAAGATACGAATATTAATATTTGCAACTTAAAACAACTAGACGACAAAGTTGATATAATTGATATTGAGCCTATATTTGTAAAATTATCCTATGCAGCAATTAAATCAATTGGTGGAGTTTCCGATAACAGTAAGACCTTATGGAGTAATATTGTAAAAAAAATTGAAGATAATAAATCAAATATAGATATAGTTTCAAAATTATCTACAATATCAAATTTTGCACTAAATTTTCTTAATAAATTGTTCGGGTTGTGAATAAAAAACAAAACAAGCCGAAGAAACACAAAAATAGAGCAAAAGATATTAACATTAAGGCTTCAGCTAATCAATGGAAAAAATTTAAAGAAGTTTGCAAAGAACACGAATGCGAACCACAAATAACTGATAAAGAAAAAATTACAGAAGTCGTTAAAAGTGTTGTTAAATCCTGAGTTTATTTTGTTTTACTTTTGTTAAGTATATAATGGTGAATTTTTCTACTAAACTAACTGGAAATTGACAAGGATGATCTGTTTTTTCTATATGATTATTTTTTACATTGGGAATATCCCAAACATCTGATGGATTTTTGCCATTTGGATTGCAAGATAGCTCTCCTTTTTTATCACCCTTAAAATATTTCTTACTAGGATATTTTTGCGGTATTCTAATTGGATCAAGATTAAAAAAATAATTATCTCCCTTGGTAAACCACATAATTGTTTCGTGTCTGCCAGAAAATCTTTTAGAAGCGTGGAGTCCGTGTCCAAAATGCCAAATAATTCTATTTCTCATTTTCATTTTTAACTCATTAAATATAGGATATAATAACAAATCTAAAGGAATTATTTCTCCGTTATCAACATAATTGCCAACCTGCCAACACATATGACCACCATCTTTTAATACTCTATGGCACTCATTAATAACTTTTTTTTGCCAATTAAAATAATTTTGTACTGAAGATTTTTTTTCATATTCTTTGCCAATATTGTATGGTGGGGAAGTGACAACCAAATTTACACAATTGTTGGGCATTTTAGCTAATAAATCCAAGCAATCTCCTTCAAAAAGAGTAATTTTGTTGCTAACATTAAAGTTTTGTTCAATTTTATACTTGTGTGCTATGGGTTTAAAAAGATTTGGCATCACTAAGCCTTCTTTTATTTTATAATTTATCATATCACCTTAACTTAATATGCAATTCACGCAGTTGTTTTTCGCTAGCCACGTTTGGTGCATTCATAAGCAAATCCTCGGCCTTGCCAGTCATAGGGAAGGCAATAATTTCACGAATATTAACAGTGTCGGCAAGCAACATTACAATTCGGTCAATGCCAGGGGCAAAACCACCGTGCGGAGGTGCTCCAAATTTAAGTGCTTTAATCATTCCACCAAATTTTTCGTCTACAGTTTGCTTTGAATATCCCGCTATTTCAAAAGCTTTATACATAATTTCGGGGGTGTGATTACGTATGGCTCCGCTAGAAAGCTCAATCCCATTGCAGACAATATCATATTGATAAGCTTTGATTTTTAATAATTCAGCTTTGTCGGCGGTTTGCAAAATTTGTAGTCCTCCTTGAGGCATAGAAAATGGATTATGACTAAAATCAATTTTTTTACCTTCTTCGTCCCATTCAAAGTAAGGAAAATCGACTACCCAGCAAAATCTATATACATTTTTTTCATATAAATCCATCAAATTAGCTACTCTATTTCGTACCAAACCCGCTATTTTATTAGCTTTATCTTCTTTGTCGCAACTAAAAAACACACTATCGCCATTTTTAATATTAGCTATTTTTTTTATCATTTCAAGCTCTTTATCGCTCATAAGTTTAGCAATTGGGCTTTTTGGCGTGCCATCTTTTTCAAATATAATATAAGCCAATCCTGACGCTCCGTTTTCTTTAGCAAAATCTATCATTTGGTCAAAAAAACTTCGTGTCATTTCGCTAGAATTTGGTGCTGGAATTGCTCTTACCACAGCTCCACTGGCAATATTTTTAGCAAAAATACCAAAACCAGAATTTGCAAAAGCTTCAGTTACATCGCTATTTATAAGTGGATTACGTAAATCTGGCTTATCACAGCCATATTTTAGCATAGCATCTGCATAAGTTATGCGAGGAAAGGGACTGTCAACTTGCCAATCAGAAAATTCTCTAAAAATAGTAGCCATAATTGGTTCCATGGTTTGAAATACATCTTCTTGTTCAACAAAAGACATTTCAATGTCTAATTGATAAAATTCTCCAGGCGATCTATCAGCCCTAGCATCTTCGTCTCTAAAACAAGGCGCTATTTGAAAATATCTATCAAAACCAGAAATCATCAATAATTGTTTAAACTGCTGAGGTGCTTGAGGCAAAGCATAAAACTTGCCTGGATGAAGCCGGCTTGGAACCAAAAAATCTCTGGCACCTTCGGGCGAGGAAGCAGTTAAAATAGGTGTTTGAAATTCAAAAAAACCCTCTTCAATCATAAGCTGACGAATGCGGTTTATAACTTTACTACGCAATAAAATATTTTTGTGCATTTGGTCACGACGCAAATCTAAAAAACGATATTTTAATCGCAATTCTTCATTGCAAGTCAAGGTTTTATCATTTATTTGAAAAGGCAAATTTTCGGCTAGGGATTGCACTTCTAGGCAATCAATGGCAACTTCAATTTCACCCGTTGCAATCTCTGTTTTAATTGTTTCTGCGGAACGTTTTCTAACTACGCCTTGCACCGTTATAACAGATTCTAGGGGGATGTTATCAAGATCGTCAGTTTTTAACTTAGAATTTTGTTCATCAATTACCAATTGGGTAATTCCATAATTATCTCTTAAATCAACAAATATAACCCCACCATGATTTCTTTTAGTATCTATCCAACCAGATAAAATAACTGATTTATTGTTATCTTTAGTTGCCAGTTGACCACAGGTGTGTGTTCGGTATTTTGATATAAGCATATTAATTGTTTCAATTTATTTAGCAAATTTCAAATATAAATAAAATATTTTGCAAGTTTTGTTTAAGTTAGAATTATGTATATTATATATGGTTGATATTAAATATAATATGTAATATTATCTCATAATAATATTAATTTTACTTACAATGTTTAATAACTCTGGTAGTAAACAAAATAATACAGATAACGAAGAACATATTTATGAAGAAATTGATAATAATCAAAATCTGAAAGAAAAGTATTATAGCAAACCATTTAATACTTTAAATTATGAGGATAATTATTATTTGAGTCCTGTGCCACTTATTCCCCCTCATCCTCCTTTTAATCATTTTCCTCAAGAAATTAAATTAGATGCGAAAACTCCTAAAAAATATTTTCAAAATATGTTTCTCCGATTGATACCCAATACCAATAAATCCAAAATAAATTCTTATCCTTTAAAACAAGCATTACAAAGAATATATTGGGATGTAGAAGATAGGGTTAGGCAAGGCGGGGGCAGAGATATGGGGGTTTATCATAATGGCTATGTTATAAGCAATATGGGTAAGGCTTGCCGTATTTATAATGCAATCGATAAATTTTGTGTTAATGTTGACCTAAAAAATGAAAAAATTTCAATTGATAATTTTGATCTTACAAGTAAATCTGTGGTAGGAAAAACAATTTATTCTGCCTCTATTCAAGAACTTAGTGGTGGCGATAAATTACAAATCTCTCAATCACAATTAGAAAAAGTTCGTAAATTGGGTGTTGAAAAGTTAATTGAATCAAAAAAACCCGAAATAACTAGATTTTAAATTATATTATTATTAAAACTATTTAACAACAGACCAAATTTTAATAATGCTTTCAACATCAATTAATATTTTGTTATTTTGTCTAGCCGCACATATAATTGTATTATAAAGCAAATATGCAATAGTCATTGGTCCCACTCCACCTGGCACCGGGGTAATAAAACCAGCTTTTTCTTTGCATGATTCAAAATTACAATCTCCCAATATTTTATCGTTTTCTTTTGTTATTCCAATATCAATAATAACTGATTCTTGTTTAATCATATCTGCCGATATTAATCGTGGTGACCCTGCTGCAATAAAAATAACATCAGCTTGTTGAGTATGCTTAGCAATATTTTGGGTGGCTTTATGTACAACGGTTACCGTGCAACCCAAATGCAATAACAAAATTGCCAATGGTTTGCCCACTAAATTTGACTTGCCAATAACTACCACGTTTTTAGCTACTAAATTATCCACTGCTTTTTTACACAACATAATACTACCAGCAGGAGTACAAGGCAAGAGGCTTAAACTATCAATATCTCCAGTGGCTATTTTGCCCGCATTTATAGAAGTGAGTCCATCTACATCTTTATCGGGCTCAATAGCATTTATTATTTTTACAGTATTTAAATGAGTGGGGAGAGGCAATTGAACTAAAATCGCATGAACGTTATTATCGCTATTTAATAAATTTATTTTATCTAGCAACTGTTTTTGACTAATATCACGCTCAAATTTAATAATCTGTACGTTAATCCCTATTTTAATAGCTTCTTTATATTTTCGATTTACATAAATTAAACTAGCAGGGTTATCACCAACAATTATGGTGGCAATTGTAGGTTGAAAATTGTGCTTGGCTTTAATGTTATTGATAGTTGCGGCTATATCTTGTTTTAATTTTAGGGCAAGTTCTGTCCCACTTATTATTTGCATTAATTATTTGATTAAATCATAAAGTTGGGCAATTCCAACAAAGTTTTCTTGATCATCAAGCACTAAGATAGTTAAAATTTTATTTTTTGTTAATATATCTATTACATCAGTAACAAAAGTTTTATAATTAACGGTTTTAGGGTTATTAGACATCACATCTTTTGCGGTTAAATCCAATATTCCATCTTCAATATGCCTTCTTAAATCGCCATCAGATATTACTCCTAAAATTTTGCCTTGATCATTTAAAACAGTGGCTAAGCCATATTTTTTAGCAGTAATTGTTAAAATTACTTCGTGCATTCGAGTGTTTATTTTTACAATTGGCAAATCGTCTTTTTTAATTACATCTCCAATATGCGATAGGCTTTTTCCTAATAAACCACCTGGATGAAATTTGTTATAAGCATTTTTATCAAATTTTTTATAAAGCGAAAGGCAACCCGCTATAATATCTCCCAAAACCATCATAACCGTGGTAGAAGTAGTGGGGGCTGGCAAATGAGGCATTGCTTCTTGTAAGTTACCAGTAACTAAAGCAATATCTGTATTTTCTGCTAAAAAACTATCTTTTTTGCCAACTATGCTAACAGTTTTAATTTGATTTTGTTTGGCATAAAAAACAATATCTTTTAATTCGCTAGTATCACCCGAACATGAAATTAAAATTAAAGCATCATTAGAGCCTAGCATGCCTAAATCTCCATGACTTGCTTCTGACGGATGAATAAAAAAACTTGAAGTACCCGTAGAAGACATGGTTGCCGCTATTTTTTGAGCAATATGCCCCGATTTACCTATTCCGCTAATAATTACCTTACCTTTAACATCTAATAACATATGTATGGCTTTTACGAAGCTATCGCTTGCAATTAAATCTTTTAATGAGCCAACCCCTAAAAGTTGCTTATTTAAAATGAATTCAGCAGTTTGTATAATATCCATCCTAATTATAATAAATTAATTTTAAAATAAATGTTTATTGTTTTAAAAGCAACAAAAATAGGTTTTTAGAATAAAGAATAATTTTTTACAATATCTAAATTGATATTTAAATTATGATATGCCATTAATTCTATAAAAATTTTATAAGATCTAGCCGAATTAATGGTAACTTTAGTAATTTTGTTATTTTGCAGTAAATCGATAATTTCTTCAGATAACTTAGGCACACCATTTGCTTCATAAACAATTTTACTTATGAAGGTATTTTTTTTAGCTAAAAAATCAAGATTATCAGTAACGTCTCTGCCTCTGAAGTAAATTATTTTAAAATTTTGCATATTTATTAAATTTTTTTTTAGCTCTGCAACGTTGTTAAATACACTAATATTATTATGATCTAGGCATTTTGCAGTTTTTTCTCCTACCGCAAATCCTTGATTAAAATTGCATCTTGTTATCCCGTGCTGACTAGTGAAAATAGCAATATCGCAACTTTCTATATTAGCAGGTTTAAAATAAACTATATTAAGCAGTGGAAAATAAATTTGATTAAAAGTTAAAATTTCAGGTTTTAAACTTGAAGTTATCCAATGCATTATTTTTTAAATTTTAAAAACCAATGTCGCCCAGCTATAAAAATTAAAATTAATGTACCTAATAAAGTCCAGGTGGCAAGAGAAACTCCAAATAAAATTTGAGGCACATCGCAACTGGGTTTTAAACTTTCTACGCTCATTAATAAACTGCGGATTTTTTCGATATCTTGGTTGGAAGTGATAGCGTGATTGCAGGTTTCGGGCAAGTCAAATAATTTTTTTTCTACCCCAACTTGAAAAATAGCCAATCCCAGCATTGCTATAATATTCAGCGTGATTAAAATTTCACAAAAATAACCTAATTTTTTATTAAACTTTTGTGAAAATATGCAAATTAGCGATAATGTAGCCAGCACAGCCGTTAAAATTCGCTGTTTAATGCATAAATCGCAAGCACTAAAAGAAAAAAAATGCTCTAGACTAAAAACTCCTGCTAATCCTAAAAGGCTAACCAATAGCATAATTTTTGCAAACATATAATATCTATGAAATAAGTAATTATAAATAAGTAATTTAAGGTATATAAAAAGTCAATCTTAAAATTTGTTGACATTCATATAAATTGAAGTTTATAATAATTTAATTATATTAATATTATTTGAAAATATGCTTTTAAAAGGTAAAAAAGGATTAATTACGGGTATTGCTAACGATAAATCAATAGCATGGGGGATAGCACAACTCGCCCACGAACACGGTGCTAAATTAGCATTTAGTTACCAAGGAGATATTTTAAAAAAACGAATAGACCCGTTAGCAAAATTAGTAGGCGTTAAAACGGTAGTCAAATGTGATGTTACTGACGATAAGTCATTAGAAGAAATGTTTACCGAAATAGAAAATGACTTGGTAGCCTAGATTTTATTCTGCATTGTATAGCTTTTTCTAACAAAGACGAGTTAAAAGGTAGGTATGTCGATACCAGTCGTGAAAATTTTAAAAACACTATGGATATTTCGTGCTTTTCATTGACTGCAATAGCTCAAAAAGCCGAAAAATTAATGTCTAAAGGTGGTAGCATAGCAACTCTTACCTATTATGGAGCTGAAAAAGTTATACCAAATTATAACGTAATGGGAGTGGCTAAAGCTGCTTTGGAGGCAAGCGTTAAATATTTAGCGGCAGATCTTGGACCAAAAAACATACGCGTGAACAGCATTTCGGCGGGTCCTATTAAAACTTTAGCTGCCAGCGGAATTAACGATTTTAAATCGGTTTTAGGGTATAGCGAGCAAAATACTCCTTTACGTCGTAATGTTTCGGTTGCGGATGTTGCTGGAGCGGCTATATATCTTTTTAGCGAACTATCAAAAGGTACAACAGGAGATAATATCCACGTTGATAGTGGGTATCACGTAATGGGCATGCCAATAAAACTTAATTTATCTAATCAAAATCATGAGCATAACAACTAGAGATACTGGCGGTAGCAGATCATCTTCAAGCAATAAAACATCGTCAATTGCCTCGGCTGCAGTTTTTCAAGCTATGAGAGATAAGGTGGCAAATAAAAAAAGTAATTTTGGAGGGGGCTTTGGCTTTGGTGGAGCTACTAAAGGTAATAGCTTAACGAAAATGGCGGGTAAGCTTGCTAATGCTTTAGGTTCACGACCAGAAAAAGATAACACCGCCGCTGGACGCCTTCAAAAAATGCAACAAGATAGTGCAAATCTTCAAATGAAGCAAGAAAAATTTGCCCATAAAATGGAATTATTAACGGCAGGTAAAAAAAATGGTAGCACAAGTTCTAGCGGTGGTGCAACAAGACGCTAATTATAAACTTTATGTCAGCTATACCAGTTGATGCATTTCTAAATATAGCATTATCTAAATATTATAATACACATAAAATTGGCAAAAAAAGTGATTTTATAACTTCCCCTGAAATATCAAGTATTTTTGCAGAAGTTATAGCGTGTTTTATAATTAATTTTATTGTCAAAAATAATATATCTCTAGCCTCATTAGTTGAAATAGGAGGAGGAAATGGCAAATTAATGAATGATATTTGTAATACAATTGCATCTCTTAAATTTCTCAATAAAATCAGCTCCTTTGTTTCAATTGAAAAAAGCAAATTAATGCAAAATCTTCAAAAAAAATTACTTCCAAAAGAAACTATTTTTTTAAATTCGATTGATGATTTAACTACGGCTACCCCGCTTATTATAATAAGTAACGAGTTTTTTGATGCTCTGCCGATAAAACAATGTATTTTTAAGAACAATAAATGGCATGAAATATTAGTAGATAACAATAAACTTGTTGTTTCAAGTACACCTAGCAACATAAACATGGCAGGTAAAGAAAGTGATGTTTTAGAATTACCTGTTGCTGGTTTAGATTTATTTAAAACAATGGCACAAAAAGTTAAGCAAAGCAAAGGAATGCTACTAACAATTGATTACGGATTTAAAAAACATCAGTTTGGGTCTACTTTACAAGCATTAAAACAGCATAAAAAAGCAGATTTTTTAACTGATATTGGCAATTGCGATATAACTCATTTGGTTCAATTTGAATTTTTTGAAAAAATGGCAAAAAGTATAGGATTATCATCTAACATCGTTACTCAAAAAGACTTTTTAGTTGAAAATGGAATTTTAGCAAGGTCACAAAATCAATCACAAAATGTAAAAGAGGCGGTAAAAAGACTAATTGATGATGGTAAAGGAGGTATGGGTAATTTTTTAGTTATGACTAATCAATAAAAACAATATTTTAAATGTTTAATGATTAAACTTGGATTTTTTTACAAAATATAAATTTGTTTAAAATGTTTTTTAACAGTCATAAAAAAATAATTTATAATAAATGCAATTAAAAATATATAAATTTTTTAAAACTCAAACATTTAAAAATATCAATTTTAGTGCTTTTTTGTTTTTATATTAGCTACTTTAGAGTTGAAGCTATATTTTGTTCAGATAAAAAAATAGCTAATTTATAGAATCAAAGGTTATTTATAAATATGAGTTTAGATACAATAAATAAAAATCAAAATTTATACGAAATTTTATTAAAAAACTTTAGATAGATGCTTCTAGTTTTTTTTGAATCTAAATTATTTATTAATTTCATATAAACGTTTTTCAAAAGATTCTACAATTTTATTTGCTGCAACATTTAACAATTTTTCTATAGGCAATAAAGGTATTTTAATATCCAAATCTATATCCACTTGATATTCAATTATTATTGTTTTATCGCTATTTTGAGTTATTACCCAATAACTTTTAAGATATTTTAAAATTCCTCGAGGCTGTCCTGTCGTACAAATAGTAATTTGATTATTAGTTTTTTCTATTTTAGTATGAGATTGGTAAGTGTATTTTATGCCCATTACTTCTAATGATAAATCAGCCGTAAAATTACCATCTAATAATAAATTATCTTTAATAAGAACAACTTCCGAACAGAAAGGAACAAAATCTTTATACTTTTTAATATCTACAATTATATCAAATACATTATCTAAAGAAAATTCTTGGTCAATAATTTTTTCTTTCAAAATATGATACATATAATAACCAAAAATTAATTAAGGTTTTTTAAGACTTTCTTCAATTAATGTGTTAATATCTGGTTCCTCTTCTATTAATTGGTTGTTTTTTGTTATATTAGAATTTTTCACTATTTTGGGAGGAGTCAACAAAACAGAATCTCTCCGCTTAGGAGTGGGCATGGCAATTGGTTTTATAGCATGCTTTGGTAAAGAAGTTACTGGTTTTTTACTTTTTACCATTACTTTAACTAACTTGTGACGAGAATCTTTTATGGGCAAAGGTGCACTACTTGAATCTGTTGATATTTTAACAGCGTTATTTTCGCTTGTTTCGGTTTTTGGTTGAATTTTTTCGGTATTTTTTTTCTCATAAACATTAGAAAGTACCACTTCTATCTTTTTTTCTAAAGCAACTTTTGATTCATTCATAACAAATCCATTCTTTTTGTATTCATAAATTATTAAATCCGCTATATAAACTGATAGTTCATCGTCGGTAAAATTAAGTATTTCTTTATTGTGGGCAACATCTTTACAGCAGGTTTCAAAAATTGAATTAATATTTGAAACAGGCAAAGAAGAAAGAATATCAGTTAATAGTTCGTCATCTTGGCTATTTAAAATAGTTTTGCCTCTAAAAACTTTAATAATATTGTTTAAATATTCATTGTTTTCATTAATATTCGCTTTTGGCTTTGGTTCGACATTTTCAGTTACTTTGTTAGAGAGTTCTGTATAATTTTCTTCATTTCCATTATCTACATGTTTTAATCTGCCCAATGCCATTATCTCGTTTTCGTTTACAAATAATGCTAATTTACTATATAAAAAATGATTTATTTTATAAAAAATAGTTTTTTTTAATCCTAGCGAATTACTAGCTCCCGAAATATATAAACAAGAAAATATCAATAAGCATATCATTAGTCCTTTGAGGCCTCCAAATAAAATTCCCAACATTCCGTCTGAGCCAGTACTAATAAATTTTATATGTTGTATAATAGTCTTTAAAAAAAACAATTTTGCAGTGGTTAAAACGCTAAAAAATATTATTACATGAGATAAAACTGTAGATAATAAAGGAAATGGTAAGCTTTTAGATATTATATAATCTAACGGGATAGCGAAATGGAGAGAAATTATAACGGCAACTCCAAAAATTACTAATCCTATAATTTCACGTACAAAACCCCTATAAAATCCAATAAAAGAATATACCGCAATAAGTATTATGTTAAGAAAATCAAACATCTTTAAACATTATAATCTATTCTCATATATATTAAGAATAAATAAAAATAAAAGTATACTTTTTTTTAATTATCGTTGCGTAGTTTATAAAATTAGTGAAGCTCTTATGGGTAATTTTTTAGATTTAATTAGAAATAGCCCTCAAAGCTTTGGAGTTTACAGGTTTATTAATGAAAAAAGCGAAGTAATATATATTGGTAAAGCCAGAGATTTGAATAAAAGATTAATTAGTTATACCAAGCAAAATTTAGCTTACAAAGTACAATTAGCAGTCAGCCTTACTAAAGAAGTAAAATGGGAAATTTGTTCCAGCGAAGCACATGCCTTAATTTTAGAAAATGAATATATTAAAAAATTTAAACCTCGCTATAATATTTTACTTAAAGACGATAAAACATTTCCTTCTATTTATGTTGATGAAAAACATGATTTTCCATTAATTAAATATTTTAGAGGTAAACAAACGCCCCACGGCAAATATTTTGGTCCTTTTACTAATGCAAAACATGCCAAGTTGGCTATTGATTTAGTTAAAAAAATTACTATAATTAGAAGTTGTTCAAATAGTGTATTTGCTTCGCGAACCCGACCTTGTTTAGAATATCAGTTAAATCGTTGCACGGCACCGTGCGTGGGGCTAGTTAGCAAAGATGAATATAGCAAACAAATTAATGATGCTACCGATATTTTACTGGGGAAATCTGATGTTTTACATAAAAAATTTGAATGCCAAATTCAAGAAGCAATCGATGAATCTGATTTTAAAAAAGCCGATTTGATCAGAATAAAAATTGAAGCTTTAAGATATGTATCTAACAATATAAAAATAAATTTAAAAAATAGAAAAGAATTTAACGGCGACATAATAAAAAAAACTATCAAAAAAATATCTTCATTAGACGATATGAAAAAAATTGGAGAAAATCGTAAAAAAGCTTTACTAACACATTTTGGGTCTTTTAAGGCAATAAAAAATGCTTCTCTTAAAGATATATCTCGTACGCAAGGGATAGGAAAGATTATTGCCAAGACGATTTTTGATTTTTTTCATCAAAATTAAAAGATAAATTAGTTTTTACTTTAAGAGTTGTATTTTCAAAAATTTCAGAATAAATAAGAATTGATTATTAGATATTCTATTTTAATAGGTTTTTATTATTTTCAGGTTAATTATAAATATGTTTTTTCGTATTTTATTGCTCATATTTTGCGTTGCAACATATCAAGAAAGTTTTGCAAAAGCACTTAAGCCAAAACAATATTCGGCAGATAAAAGGTTTAAAACATGGACCTATTATCCCAATACCGTTTATTATTATACTGGTCATTATAGTAGCCATACTTATATTGAATTTGAAGGTGGTGAAACTGTCAGTTCAATTTCTACGGCAAAACCAACTGCTTGGCAAATGGTTCCCAATGCTAATAGATTATATTTAAAACCAGTAGAAGATGATGCGGAAACTACTGCCACTATAATGACTAATAAAAGAGTTTATTTTTTTGAACTTCACACCGAAGATTCTAAAAGCCCCTTTGACGAAGAACTGGCTTTTTTTATAAAATTTCGCTATCCTAAAGCTGCCGAAAGCACTGGAGATGATGATAATTCCATTATACAATATTCTACTACCAGCCTACCCGATCTCTCGCATCCTGAAAGATATAATTTTAATTATTCGATGTCAGGAGATGAAATAATATCTCCAGTTAAAGTTTTTGATGATGGTAAATTTACCTATATGCAATTTAAAGATGGAGAAGGCAAAGAGCTTCCTGCAGTATTTTTGGTAGACAATGATGGTTTTGAAGAAATCGCTAATTTTAGAGTAGTTGGAGATTATTTAATTATAGAAAAAGTAAATTACGTATTTACCTTACGTACTGGACCAGCGACTGTATGTGTATTTAATGATACTTTATACAACAAAACAATCAAAAAATCTAAATGAGAACCTGGATTATTTTATTTTTAATAGCACAATCTGCATACGCAGAAAAAGCTTTTTTTTCTTCTAAAATTATTGGTAGTAATTTTATAACTTTAATAATAAATAAAAATAGAGCTATTTTACGAGTTTTGGATAGTGGTTTTACAACTGCAACAATTGATCATGGTTTTAATGGCAAATCCTATGTAACTCCTCCTCCCGTATTAGATGTTGCTAATCTTGAATCTGATTATAGTTATTATATTCCTGAAGATAAATGCTATTATTTACAAAATTTTTATAAAGTTTGTACAAAAAGAGGCAAGGTTGTTTATTTAATAAACAAATCTTCAGATTCTATTGAACAAGATGACTTTTTTTTTAGTGAAGATAATGAAGAATGTAATTTATTTAAATTTGAAATAGCTTATCAATTATTTGCTTTGCAAAATAACTTACCTAACAAACAATATCAATTAATAAATGACGGATACCCTGATTTTATAAAACTAGTAGTTATAGATTATAAACATTTATTTAGTAAACAAAAAATAAATGATTTTTCTTCAAATAGCGATTTAAGAGCATTTTTTGTTTCTAGCAATAATGATATAGGTTGCGTGCCTTATAAAAATTTAAAACTTTACTCGGACGGAGATGCTCAAATGTACAAAATGCATGTTAATCCTTATAATTTAGTAGGACAAACTACGGTTGATGAAAAAACTGATAAACCTTTTTTAATAATCGATAAATCAAAGATTATATCCTATAGTAAAGATCTGTTTAAGAAAGCTAATTAATACTTATTTTTACAGACCGAAATCATTTTATTATAAGCTTCATTAAATCCCAATAAATCATATATATCTATGGCATATGTTCCTACTGAAGATTCCGATTCTACCATCATTCTAAAAGAATTCATCATGTTTTTTATAATAGTCATATCTTCTATGGTTCCTTTTGTCCAGGCAAGATTATTATTACCTGTAAGTTTAGATAATATACCGTCTATACTAATTTTTACCGAAGAGCTTCCTCTATATTTATAACCAGCCGATATACTAAGTTCATATCTTTTGTTAGAAATAAAAGATATAATTAAATAGGGCTTGCGAGATTCTTTATGATTAGTAATTTGTTCATCTGGATATTTTACTAAATAACATACATTGCGATTTTTTATAGTAGCACTTAATACATACCAGTTTTCTATTTTTGCTTCCAAGGAAGGCATTTTGGATTGAATAGTTTTAATAATATGTTTTTCTTTGGTAGCAGGACGTTCTATTTGATCTCCTATTTTTGCAGAATCTAAATCAGTTATATCTTTAACAACAATGCTCTCTTGAGGTGGTAAAAAAGGATTTTTGCTAGCAAAACTATTGTTGTATAAACAAAATAATAATAATAATCTAAACATTTAACAAATTTTTAAATAACTTATCTAATTCATCCGAAATATCTTTAACATTGCGGTCTGCATCGACAGTTATTAATTTATTTAAAATTTTATAATTTTCAATTAATGGCATAGATTCAGAATTAAAAACATTAAAACGATTTTCAATAATTTGCTTATTTGCATCATCTGTTCTGCCAGAAAGTTGCCCTCCGCATTTATCACAGTTGGCTCCATTTTTAGAAGGCAAATATTTAGTATTAAAAACACATCCGCATAATGTGCAAATTTGGCGACATAAAAGTCTATCAAAAAGTTGATTTAACGAAATTTGTAAATAAATAGCGCAGTTAATTCCTTTGGTGGCAATATGACTATTTAAAAAACTGTATTGTTCTAAATTTCGTGGATATCCATCAAATAAAATACCTTGATATAAATTTTTATAATTTTCGATATAATTCTGCAAAACTTGGTTGATTATTTCAATAGGAACTAAATTTCCTTTACCAATATAAGATTCTATGGTTATAGATATGCTATCGCTAGGACTATCTTTTACTATTTTACGAAGTATTTCTCCAGGAGAGACTTTTAATAAATTAAATTTTTTGGATATTATGTCGCCTTGGGTACCCTTGCCTGATCCTGGCGCTCCTAATATTATAAAATAATAAAAACTTTTCATGCAGATACCAAGAAATTACTATTGCTTTAAGTGTTGATATTTTTTAAAATCAACAATTTTATTGATATTTTAATAAGCTATATCTAATTTTGTTAAATTATCATATATATTAGCAAAAGAATTAGCAGTAGAATCGGTAATGATATTATGAGATACTTCTTCTGCGCCATTTATAGTTGGCAAATTGGTGATATTTTGCAAATAAGCCGAAGAAATGATTGCAGTAATATCTCTTATTTGAGGGGAACTCGCAAAACAAGTTGCAGGAGTTGCAGAATAATTTAGAGTATTATTACTTATTTGATCGGTTTTAAACAAAGTTCCGTCATAGCAGTAAAGTTTAAAAAATGCACTATTATTAATGGTAATATTATATTTATTTCCTCCTGTAGGACAGGTTTGATTTTGAGTGGCAGTATAACTAAAACCATGATTAGCATCAAATACAAAATTCCAAACCGAACTTTGATGATTTAATGTGCCTAAACTATTAGGAAGGGTACAATTACGAGGAACCCAACACGACAAGCGAGATGAATTAAATTGTCCTGCAAATACTGGATTATTTACCGAAGTAGAAGTTTCCGTACCCGCAAGAATTTCTAAAGATGCTGAATAAGTTGCAGAAGAGCAATAATCTGAAATAGTTCCTATGGTACCACCTGTTAAAGAGTTGGCTGCATTAACAATGCCTTGTTGTATACAATATGGCGAATTATTAGCTGTTAGAGGTGGGGTATGCCCTACTCCATAAGTATTATGATTATTAATATCAGTTCCATCACTAGTAGACCATCCAAAACCATTAGTATAATAATACCAGGTTTCAGAATTTGATCCACATATTGGAGTACATTGCAAATTAGATGGCATTGTTGATATTGCGGTACAATCAAAAAATTGTAAATTTTGTTGACCCGCAGGCGGAGAAGCCACATAACATATTTGCCCACAATAATCACGAGCTGTCATATAATTTAATAGTGCAGAAGATGCAGGATGTGCAGCTAAGGATGAATTGATAGTACAGCTCGAAACATCGGAAGGAACATTGTTAGAAATATTGCTTATTAGTTTATTTTTTATTGCCGTAGAAACATTTTGAGCACTAAGACTGTTAACTGTTGCGTTAGATGTACTAAAAGTATTAATAAAGTTTTTATAAGTTGCGCCAGTTAAAGAATCATAATAGCTAATTTGAAGTTTTGTACTTAAACTATTGCATGTAGCAGAAGCTCCGTTTCCACTTGGTCCGTTAATAGTGCATGAAATAGATTGTTCATCTTCTAATAAATTTATGTCCGTAATTGGTGTTAAGGTGGTAAGATTATGACCAGAAATTCTTTGTTTAGGAGGATAAATAGGAATTCCATTTACTTGATAAATAAATCCAGTATCGCATGTAGCGAAAGAAGGATTGCCATTAGCACCTGCATCATAACATACATTAGGTGCATTAGCTATACTACAACTACCTGAAAAACTTGGCGGGACGCATTTTGCAGCCACAAGAGGAGTAGCCCATAAAGGTTTTTTATTTCGATCAGTTGTATATTGACTAACATCTAAAAAAGACGATGGATTAGAAGCGCTTGGCATATTACAAGTTAATACAAAATCAATTAACTGATGACCAGTATCAGGAGTATAATTCATTTGAATAGTCTGACTCTCAATTCTTCCATTAACTGATCTATATATAGTTCCTGGACCGCTCAAACAAGTAGGAATGCTAACAGGATTGCTAAAAGATGCGGGAGATGCCCATTGTATATTATTTGCTATATCTATTTTTAATGGACACGTATAAAGACAAACATTTTGATTAATATTGGCAACCGCTTCCCAAATTCCCGAAAGTCCACATTTTCTAGAAACACCTGAGGCTGCAGAATATGGCACATATCCAGTCAAGCAAGCTCCACTAACGCTTGCTCCTGGGCTGCTTAAAGGCCAAGTTGCATTTGCACTCCACCATGGAGAAAAAGTAAAATTCTCGTTAACAGGGGGGCAAGAGATATGAAGATTGGCATCAGAAATTCTACGAATAGCCGTATTGACCCCCCCATAAGTATTAGCCCACATTCCGCCAGTTAAACATTTTAAACCGTATGATAGCTCGTCGAGTAAATTGATGTTATATGCAATATTCTGGTTGCTTTGAATGTCGGCCGGTCTGACTTGAGGGCAACTGTTTCCTCCTGGGCAATAAGTACCTGCCATAGCAAAATAATTTTTTGTATTTAAAAAAAATTGCTTTAAATAATCATTTTCAACATTGCTGTTAGCACATAAGCCATACCATCTGTTATTATCAGTAACGGTATAACGAGTATTACAGGTAGCATTAAAATAATCTCGAGTAGGATAAATCAAACGTCGCCCCCCGTCATTAGCACTAAAGCATCGTGTAGGCACTGCAGTAAATCCAGCAGGAACTTGAAAATCATATTTATCTAATGTTACAAATAAGCTATTTATATCGTAACCTACTCCCCCATATTCACATATATAGTCAGTAGTGCCATTACCAGTATTTATAGGAACTTTAATATTAATCCTGGGACACATCGGAGTACATTGAGGGTCTCTAATGCCATGAATTGTGGGACTGGCCATTTGTTTTTGGTAATCATTTATATAGATTGGATTTGAGGTAGCATCTACTTTTATTTTAGCGGCTGCAATTTGAGCAGTACCATTATTACCTGCATTATATAATTGATAAGGTAAAGTAAGATCATTGGTAGCGGTACTATCACTACAATGACCACTGCCACTAGAACTATTACCACTGGCAAATATATCAAAATGCACATAAAAATTTTGTCGATCTACAAAATTCCAAAAAGATCCATCATTACAGCATCTGGCTTGACTCGCATATTGTTCGATAGTACCAGTGTCTACTGCGGTAATCTCACTTTGCCCGGAAGAACTTTTGCAATAAAAAGAATTAGAGTTGCCTATTGCAACCGAAGTGCCTGTAACAGTTCCTACTGAAAAACTGTTATCTCCATACACATTACCACTGTTCGCAATATTGAAATTTCTATCAATAGCGTTTCCGCCTGGTATAGTACCCGTTAGACACTGATAAATATTAGATTGACCAGAATAAGCTATCGAATAAGCTACTGCTGTATCCGATGTTACAAAAGTGCTACTTTCGGTAAGATTAGATGGTGGCAAAGCGGAAGTAGCAGCAATTAAAGAAGATTGTTCTCCATAGTAGCCAGCCCCTTGAAAACCACACCGCTGACTTCCAGTACAGTTTTGAAGGCAAAAAAGATCATTATAATGATTTCGATAATCCCACTTAATTGAATCGTTATCGGGGTCAATTTTATATACAGGGCTTCTAATCAATGTAGTGGCTCCTTTTCCTATAAAAAAAGATAAAAATGTATCTCGCTTTACAAGATTATTAGTAATACCATTATTTTTACCACTATCACTACCATTTATAGAATTATATTTTATATTATAATAATCTCCACCATAACCTTGGTTTTCACATTCTATCCAAGGTACATATCTATCTCTAATATTACCATTAGTATCGTTAGGAGTGAATACGGCATTCCATGCACTTCCTACGCATCCCCAATCATGATGTTGACCACTTGCAAAACCTATATAATTTCCTGTACCAAAATGAGGACTAGCCATGTTTATTAATGAGGTTCCTCCCCCTTGCCCTCCTTTTATACCATATTCAAAAAATTGACATCGAAGTGGCAAATAAATATCATACCATCCTGGACCTGGGTTAAATACTAAGCTCCAATCAACAAAGTTATCTCTAAAATTAACTCCACATAATGTCATTTCTCTAGCTGTTCTATTCCTTATGCCTATTAAAGCAGATATAGTAGGAACGTCAATAGTGCCAAAATAAAGTTGCCCTATATTGTTTCCACTTTGATCTATCGCATTAGCTAGTAAAATAGCGGCATCAGTTGCCGTTTTTATATTTGCAGATATTGGAATAATAGTAGATGCGGCGTTATCATCATCTTGAGCAGAAATTCTGATTGGTCTTCGAGGTGTGTTACGTTGATCGGTATTGATATAAGCTATTACTTGATCATATAATGGGCTTCCAGAATTTCCATATTTTAAATCTGATGTTACAGTATTGGGATCAAGAGAAGTATGTTGCGCATAAGCAAACCCGCTACTAATACAACTTTCATCTTGCCATTGTATATTTTGCTGATAATAAGATAAGGGTTGTAATGCAGGAGATGTACCACCTACAGTAACGTTTACTAATTTTGGTGGCTTATAATTAAAACAACTGGCTACATTATTATATTTTCTGTTGCAATATGTTTTATTTCCGCACGATTTAACTAAAGTTTGATATGTTTGGCAACGAACATCACCACCTGCGCATGATCCCGTGATACTATTAATACAGCTACTTGTGGTACAATATTGATCAAAATCCCATAAAAGGGAGCATGGATCTCTTGTTAAGCAGTATTGATGACCAAATAAAATGCCACAAGGAGTAGCAGTTTTGACAAGACTACTCGGAGTTGTTGTATCGTAGTGTTCAACATCATAATATTGAGGTGTAAGAAAAGTTTCCATAATATTTAATCCAATTAAATTATTAGGAAAATCGCTACGGGAATTTGCTGGATTAAGAGTGATGATATTTGGAGCAGAAGGATTGGCTCCTACATTAGCAGAAGAAACACTGAGGGGCATTACAGGAGTTCCATTAGGAGTATATCCATAACGTAATGGAGGCCGAGGTACTTTACCTATATTTATTACATTACTTCCACATGCAGCGGTATTCGAACAATAAGAATTACAAGATCCTACAGTGGCAGCGGTTAAAGTGGTACCTGGCGTCTGAGTAATTTGATAAGCAGTAAAGTATCCCGCATCTTCTTCTCCATCGTATTCAATTCTGGTACAAACAAAAGCTAAATTATTAGAATCTAAAGTTGGATTAGAAGGGCAACTGCTATCTTTAGTTCCATAAGGCACAGAAACTGGGTTAGTTGTATTCCATGGACTATAAATCATTCCATAATTTCTTGCTCCTGGAGATATGGCGCCATATGTTTGAGACATATCCGCCAAAATGTTAGTTGTGAATTTTATTTGCTGGTCATTTTCGCCGTAAACTATCTGTATGTAGGGATTAAAAAAATTTCCTCTATATTGCTCTCCTAATTCAGCTAATCCATATCCACAAATTCCAAATTGAGGCTTTGCTCTGGTATAATCAATATCTTTAAATTGCCTAACAGAAGCTATGGGCTGAAAAAGATTGTTTACTTGAGGATTATTACTGGTGGCAATCCTGGGAAAATATTTAGGAGGTATACCTAAAGGAAATTTAAAACATCCCGCTCTAATTGTAGCACTTAAAGTTTTAAAAGAAGCACATACGTAAGATCCTGATCCATATGTAGTATTTTTTGCATCATTAGGAAGATTTACTATTTTATCATATTTACCACTTACTCCTTTCGTACATATATTATAAACAGTTTGAGCAGTAGCGTTGCATGCATAACATTGTTTTTGAGTGGATGTTAACGATTTAACATTTGGATCAAAATAACATTTTGATTGATCGGCAGTAGTACATGAAGGATCCATAGTTATAGGAATACGATATTTATTACACTGTATTAAACCCGAATTATCACAGCAATTAGTTGTATGGGTACTATCGCATATATCAAAACCACCATTATTTTTACTCCCACATCCAGTGGGCATAGTGGAATTAGGAGTTTGATCTTGACTATAGCACGATTGACAAGAAGGATGAATTGGAGGAAAAGGTTCGCTACATGGACACTTACTAGAATCAGGGCATCCGCTAGGTGTATAAAAATCTCTTAATAATTTGCAATTATTTGTTATTGTGTAGCCTGGTCTTATAGTTTTTGCTCCCGTTGACGTATAGGTTCCATCATAAGGGTCATCGTTATTAAAAATACCATACATATATCCACTTTTATTTACTTCGTCGACAGAGTTATTGGTGGAAGTTCCTGGATCAATTTCGTTTACTTCTATCCTGTAAGCAGATAATGTACCTATATTGATATTAAAAGAAGAATCGGAATCACCTTCGGATATCCAACGACATGATTCTTGAATCCAAAGAAGAGCAAAAAAAGAGTTACATACATGTACTGAGGCTTTACCATCAGCATTTGTTTTCCCTCCGTCTACCCACCATATACCAGGTTCGTAGCCACTTCTACACATTCCACTTTGGCTACCACAATTGCCAAATAAATTCCATGTAAGATCATCGCTACCCAATCTAGTATACCAATAGTCGATAGCAGTGCGAGGATTATCGCATTCTAGCTGAAGATCATTAGGCATTGATGATCCAAAAAGCTTAGCAAAAAAGCTACTATGACCATTCCATTTTACACGACAACCAGTTGGTACAACTTGATCATATCTATATAGACTTGCAAGGGTTTTTACACTAAAAATAGAGCAAAAAAAACCAATTAAAAATATGTATTTAAAAATAAAAGCCATATATTGGCATGCATGTAAAGACAAAAATCATTGTTCGATAAAATCTACTAAATAGCAAGTTTTTTTATATTTTGTAAATTTTATAATTATTAACTTAGAATAAGGTTTATGATTAAAAAATAAAAACTTTTTTAATTTTATTTTGATATATTAACTTTTAAAGTCAATAAGCTACTTATAAAACTCCAAAAGCGAATATATCAATTCGCTCTCGAATTTCTTAAAAAAACTTTATGAAATCCTAAAACTATTTTGCCTTGGTTGATATAAAAGCAATAAAATCTGCTTTGGGCTTGAGAAGAAAAACAATAAACAATATTTTTATGGCAATTACAAGGGTTATTTTTGAGTTTTGCTAAAAGTAAAATCCGCTATGAACAGGGTAAATCGAGATTGATGAGAGATATTTTGACGCAAAACGAGTGCATGGAAAACGAGAAAGAGAAGCGCGTAGGTAAAACAAAGTGTTGTGATGCTAAAAAGAAAAAACAAGCGGTCCACAAAAGAGTTGATGCAAATAATTTTAGAACAGGCTAAAAAACTCAATAATGTTTTCGGTATTTAAAAAAATTATGACGAATTAATTAATTTTGGATATAAAACATTATCGTGTAAGATATGGAGGAAGTGAATATTTAAGATAGAAAACAAATAAAATTGATGAAAAATTGGTTGAAATGCAAATCATATTAATACATAGAGAACTTTTAAGCTTTGTAGGGGGTAATTTAACCAAAATTTAGGAATACCAAAGAAGTTATTTTATCGCATTTAAAGGCATACGAATTCAGGCATAAAAACAGAGATCAGGATTTGTATAGAATTTTGTTAAAATTGATTGGAGATAACTTTATTAACTATTTCTGAATTCTAAAAATTTATGCTACCTAATAGTAGATATTATTCAAATTTTTTAAAAATTAAAGTATTCGTCAAATTTAACCACAGCTATTAGTTTTCATCTTTATTAACCAATTTATTTTTAGCAATCCAAGGCATCATAGCTCGCAGTTGTTTGCCCACCTTTTCTATTTCGGTATCCGCAAGCAATTTGCGTTGCGTTTTTAGTCTAGGTTGACCTGCCTTACATTCACTCATCCATTTGCTTACAAATTTACCATTTTGAATATTTTTTAATATTTTTTTCATTTTCAACTTTGTATCATCATCAGTAATTTTATCTTCGGTAATATATGCTCCATATTCGGCAGTATTAGAAATAGAATAGCACATATTAGCTAACCCATCCTGATAAACTAAATCTACAATTAGTTTCATTTCATGCAAACATTCAAAATAAGCTATTTCGGCAGGATAACCCGCTTCTACTAATGTTTCGAATCCTTTTCGTATTAACCCCATCACACCTCCGCATAATACTGCCTGCTCTCCAAATAAATCCGTTTCGCATTCATTTTTAAAGCTAGTTTCAATAATTCCAGCCTTACTGCCTCCTATTCCATCAGCATATGCTAAGGCAATTTGTTTAGCTTTGCCCGAAAAATCTTGATACACTGCAACTAAACAAGGTACTCCTCCTCCAATTTTATATTCCGATCTAACAGTATGCCCAGGACCTTTTGGAGCAATCATAATTACATCGATATCTTTTTTTGGCTCAATTAAGCTAAAATGAATATTTAATCCATGCGCAAAAGCTAAAACTTTGCCAGTTGATAAATTGGGCTCAATTTCATTTTTATAAACCTCAGCTTGCAATTCATCGGGCAATAAAACCATAATAATATCGGCTTTTTTGCTGGCTTCGCTATTTGATAATACTTCAAAACCAGCTTTTATTGCCTTCTCTTTACTTAAAGAATTTTCTCTAAGACCTATAACTACCTTTACGCCAGAATCTCTTAAGTTTTGCGCATGAGCATGACCTTGTGATCCATATCCAATAATTGCTACTGTTTTTGTTTTTATAAGGTTTGGGTCGCAGTCTTTTTGATAAAAAACATTAATTGCCATAAAATAAAATCATAATTTAACTATTTACCATATTTAGAAACCACTTCTTCTAAATTTATTTGCATTGCCTTTTGTCCTTCATTTGTACCAAAATCAGTATAAAGTTCGGTAAGAGTCATATTGGCACTAGTAATTACCACATCTAATTTACGTAATCTGTCAAATGTTATTTGATCAATCATTGCGCTACCACTGCCACAAGCATCAGCTACCACATGCACATTATAACCTGCTTCTAAAGCACCAATAACGCTATGAAATAAGCAAATGTCTGTTGTTAATCCTGCTATAATAAGATTTTTTTTATTCATTTTTTTAACAGCTTCAGCAAAAGAATGATCTAAAAAGCAGTTCAAAGTGCCGCCTCTTTTAATTCTATTTTTATAAGCCTCGGGAGCTACTTCTTGAACATCTTTAATATTAGTACCTATATTATCTTCCATGGTAGAAGTAACAAGTAATGGAATGTTCATATCATTGCCCAGTCTTCCTAGCATTCTTACATTATTTACAACTGATTTTTTATCTTGGCTGTATATCCAATTAACAGTCATATCTTGATGGTCCACTAATAATATTGCCGAATTTTGAGTTGAAAATTTGATCATAAATAAAAAAGTTAAATTATTTTTTTATACTCATAAAGGTAAAATAAATATTTATTAAAAAGCAATAAATAAAATTTATTAAAAATGGTAAATTATTATATACAATCATCTTTAATTTTACTAAAAAAGTATTTCTTTAATTTCATAAACCCTAACTTCTCTAATTGGCACAATTTGCAAAATTTTTTCTCGCATATTAGCTAGTTTTTCATTTTCCATTTCAACTGTCAGCTCAATTGAGGAAAGTGTATTTTCTTTGTTAAGAGAATTAGTATTTAAATTTTGAATGTTAATGCCCCTGGCAGTAAAAAAGTTACATAATTTAACTAAAACTCCCTGGTCGTTATCGGATATAATATAAAATTTATACATAATTATTTCAAAATCATTTCATTGTGCCCACTACCTGGAGCTATCATAGGATAAACATTTTCATCACGTTTGGTTATAACCGATAAAAAATATGGTTCGCTTGATGCTATCATTTCTTTAATTGCATCATCAACTTGGCTGGCTTGATCAACAACTTTTGCTATTAGCCCGAAAGAATCAAAAAGTTTTATAAAATCGGGAACAATAGCAGTAAAATCAACTTCGGTATGCCTTTTTTCATAAAAAATATCTTGCCATTGACGCACCATTCCCAAATAATTATTCTGCAACATAAATATTTTAACAGGTATTTTATAGCGCTTTAAAGTGGATAATTCTTGAACATTCATCATAAATGACCCCTCTCCTGTAACACAAATTACTAAATCATTAGGTTTAGCTATATTCACTCCTATTGCAGCAGGCAACCCATAACCCATCGTACCTAAACCAGCAGAAGTTACAAAATGTCTAGGTTTTGAAACTCGACAATATTGTGCTGCCCACATTTGGTGCTGCCCAACATCTGTTGTATAATAAGGATTTTTATCTTTTGTTAATTGATGTAATCTATCTAAGGCATATTGTGGCAAAATAATATCGTTTGGATTTTGATCATAACCAAAACATTTAATTGCACGCCAAGATTCAATTTTGTTCCACCATTCTAAAACATCTGGTATTTTGCTAGTTTTTAATTTTTCGAGAAGCTTAGCTAATACAATTCCACAATCTCCATTTATCGCAACTTCAACTTTAATATTTTTATTAAGCTCAGACGGATCAATATCGATATGAATTTTTTTAGAATTAGGAGAAAAAGCTGCTAGTTTAGCTGTTACTCTATCATCAAACCTAGTGCCTACTGCTATTAACAAATCAGCTTCGTGCATAGCTTTATTGGCTTCATAACTTCCGTGCATACCCAACATATGTAAGCTTTCGGGCTCATTAGAAGGGTATACTCCAAGCCCCATTACAGTTGTAGTAATTGGAAATTTAGTTATTTTAATTATTTCTCGTAAATTATTAACTGCTTCTTGGTTGTCATCGTTAGTTGCACTATTTATTCCGCCACCGCAATAAAAAACAGGTTGTTTAGCTTGTAATATTAAGTTTAATGCACGAGATATTTCGTCGTCTTGTATTATTTTTTTTAAATAATAAGATTCGCGACAAATATATTCTTTATATTCAATATTTTCAATTACAGCAGCATGAATATCTTTTGGTATATCAATTAACACCGGCCCATGCCTGCCCGTTGTAGCTAAATAGATGGCTTCATTAACTGTATGATAAATTTCTTCAATTTTTTTAACAAGATAATTATGCTTGGTAATTGATTTTGTAATACCTATAATATCCGCTTCTTGAAAAGCATCAGTGCCAATTAAATTTCGAGGGACTTGAGATGTAATAATTAAAAGAGGGGTAGAATCAAGCATAGCGTCGGCGATGCCTGTTACTCCATTTGTTGCCCCTGGACCCGAAGTCAAAAAAACTACACCAATTTTGCCAGTGGCTCTAGCATAACCTTCGGCGGCATGAACAACGCCTTGTTCGTGACAAAATAAATAATGTTTTATTTGATTCTGTTTGTGAATTTCGTCATATAAAGTTAAATTAGCTCCTCCTGGATAACCAAAAACTATTTCGATATTATTTTTGAGCAAAGCATCCAGCAAAATTCTCGAACCATTTTTTTTGTTCATATAAAAAACAAAATAATGATTTAAAGAATGACCAGGGTAACCACTAAAGTTAAAACTAAAAAAGCACTAAAATATGAACCTTGAAAAAAAGTATTTTTATAGAACATTCGTGCATTCATAGTTTAAAAAAGTTAATAATAATAAATATATAAATTTTTTAAATATTTTTAATGTCAATAAATAATTAAATCCAATTTTAATATCTATCAAACTTACCTTTAGATGGCTCAAAATTTGCTTTTCTAATGGAAATTGATTCTGGAGATAATTCCTCCTTTTTTAATATTCTATCAATTCCAAAAGCTAATTTGTGGCTATTATTTTCAGAAGTAGAAGTTTTGGGGGTAATTGGCTGGTCTTTCTTTAAAAGGGTTTCAATACCAAAGGATAGGTTGTTATTATTTAGCAATCTATAATCTTCGCCTTTTAATTTTTTATTACCAGTGGCTTCCAAAGTTTCTAAATCTCTTTTTTCACCTTGTTGTTTTGTTATATTCTGAGTTAAATTATTGGCTTCTGCATAAGCACTATTATCTGTGCCAGAAGCTAAAAAATTTAGGTTAGATGGCACTGATATGGTAGAAGAATTTCTTTGCAGTCTTTGAGTAATTGTGCTACTTAGGGGGTTTAATACAAAATTTCGAGGTATAAAATTAGTTTGAAAAAAATACTGACTTGTATTTTCTAGTAAATTTGTTAATATTGGTTGTTTTGCTAATATGCAAGTGGCATTTTTAAAACCATTAAATGCATAAGATAAATCATCAATGACAAATATATTGCTTTTGCCGGCTATCACATCTTTAACTTTTTCATATTTGGATTTTTCATTATCTCTGGCATAAATTTTTACATCTTGCATATTGATACCAATATATTGCAATATCCCTCTTACCGTACTATAATATTGATCGGTATTTATGTTAAATCCAATATCACATTCTTTCATAAATTTTATTAAAGTTAAAAGCTTTTGCTTTTTATCACCAGGAAAACACTTATCAACAATTTCTTGCTTTTCATAATTGGTTTTTGTTGTAAAAGAGTCAGGACGTATTAATTTTAAAGCGTCCCAGGTATTAACATCAGTTAACGTCTCGTCAAAGTCCCAATAACCTTCATATTTGTTTGATATTTTATATTTATTGGTAAAAGCCAAGCATTCCTTAATATGGCTTTCTTGCAGATTATGTTTTTGAGCAAATTTTTGAATTTGTTCAGGAGACCACACTGTAGGGGTATAAGGAGCTTGAGCAAACATAAACATTTTATATAAAAATATATTTAATATTATTGTTAATTATTTTATAAATAAAGTAGAAAATAAAATTTATCTAATTTACCTGCTCTTTATGAGATAAATCTAATTTTGCTGAGTTCATATGCAAGAAATTGCTATTTTAAATAAAAAAGAAATAGCTAAAACAATTGTTTTTAAAACAAGCCAACCCACCTTAATTAGTTTATTTTTTGGGGCAGGTGGTATGGATTTGGGATTTGAAAAAGCTGGGTTTAAAACTATTTATGCTAACGAATACGACAAAGCAATTTGGAATACTTTGGAGCATAATTTTGAAAATATTAATCTTGATAAAAGAGATATACGAAAAGTTAAAACCGAAGAAATACCAGATTGTATTGGCATTATTGGTGGTCCACCTTGCCAAAGTTGGAGTGAGGCAGGAGCTTTGCGAGGTATTGATGACCCAAGAGGAAAATTATTTTATGATTATATAAGAATTATTAAAGCAAAAAAACCTAAGTTTTTTGTTGCCGAAAATGTATCAGGAATATTGCATAAAAAACACCAAAAGGCGTTTGACGAAATTTTAAGTAGATTTAAAGAATTGGGTTATAACGTAGTATATAAGTTATTGAATGCCAGTGATTATGGTGTTCCTCAAGATAGAGAAAGAGTTTTTATTGTAGGTTTTTCAAATAACATAAAGTTTGAATTTCCAAACATTAATAATAAAAAAATAACATTAAAAGATGCTATTTTTGATTTACAAGACACGGCTAAACCTTTTAGCAAAGAAGAGTTTGATGATTTTAATAACGAATATTATACTGGTAGTTTTTCTAGCATATTTATGTCGAGAAATAGAGTCAGACCTTGGAATAAACAATCTTTTACAATTCAGGCAGGTGGTAGGCACGCTCCTATTCATCCACAAGCACCAGAAATGGAATTTGTTGAACAGAATAAAAGAATACTTAAAAAAAACAATGAATATTTATATAGAAGACTTTCGGTGCGAGAATGTGCGCGAATTCAAACATTCCCCGATGATTTTAAGTTTATTTATAGCAATGTTTTAGATGGTTATAAAATGGTTGGCAATGCAGTGCCAGTAAATTTGGCAATGGAAATTGCAAAACAAATTTTGAAATATTTATGAAAACAAATGTATTAAAGGCAATTATTAGCTTAATTGAAAACAAAATATACAATATTAATGAATATACTCAATTAAATTATAAAATAAGAATTAATAATGTTGGAGAGGCATTAGAAAATTTAGTCAAAGATGCTTTGTGTAATAATTTTAATTTAGATATAAATGAAAGAATTCTAAAGCAAAACGAATATTTTTCATACTTAGGTAATCAAAATAATCCGCCAGATTTAATTATTAAAAATGGAGATGCTTTTGAAATCAAAAAAATAGAAACCAGCGAAGGCTCTATTGCTTTAAATAGTTCGTACCCAAAAGATAAATTATATAGCCATAGCAATATGATAACTGAGGCTTGCCGAACATGTGAAGATAGTTGGGTTGAAAAAGATATTTGTTATATAATAGGGTGTATTGATAGCCAAAAAAATATTAAAAATATATGGTTTATATACGGAGATTGCTATTGTGCAAAACCTCACGTATATGAAAAAGTTAAAAGTAAAATAACTAATGGCATTATTGAACTTGGAATAGAATTGAACGAAACAAACGAAATTGCCAGAATTAAAAAAATAGATCCACTAGGTATTACAGATTTAAGATTTCGTGGAATGTGGAACTTGCAACATCCAAGCAAAGTATTTGAATATATAACTGAAAAAAGCGATATACCTTATATAAAATTGTTAATTTTATTACATAAATATAATGCTTTTAATCAAGAAGACAGAATAGAAATTGAAAAAGTAGCAAAAGTTAAGCTTGTAAAAATTAAAAACCCAAATAATCCTGCAAGCTTATTAGACGCAGTTTTGATAGAATATGAATTTATTAAGTAATTAAAATTATGGAACAAATTATCATTTTTGACACAACCCTGCGAGATGGCGAGCAATCAGCGGGTGCTAGCATGACTATTGAAGAAAAAATAATGATAGCAAAGCATTTAGAAATTTTAGGTGTTGATGTTATTGAGGCGGGGTTTGCCGCATCTTCGATTGCCGAATTTGAAGCAATTACTAAAATTAGTCAAGTTTGTCAAAACGCCATTATTTGTAGTTTATCGAGAGCGCGAAAAGAAGATATTTTAGCATCTTTTAATGCCGTAAAGTATGCTAATAAAAAAAGAATACATACTTTTATTTCTACCAGCGAAATTCATATTAAACATAAGCTAAACAAAACGCATGAAGAAGTTTTAGAAATGATAAAATCAAGTGTAGCTTACGCTAAAAGCTTGACTGAAGATATAGAATGGTCGGCTGAAGATGCTACCCGCACAAATTTTGATTTTTTATGCCTTGCTGTTGAAATAGCTATTCAAAATGGAGCTAATACAATTAATATTCCTGATACTGTTGGATACACAACCCCTCAAGAATATTACGATTTAATCAAAAAATTAACCGTGCAATTTAAAGGCGTTATTTTTTCGGCTCATTGCCATAATGACTTAGGTTTGGCGGTAGCAAATTCGTTAGCCGCAATAAATGGGGGAGCAAGACAAATTGAATGCACAATTAATGGGCTTGGTGAAAGAGCGGGTAATGCAGCATTGGAAGAAATTATTATGGCAATCAAAACTCGAAACGATGTTATGCAATATATTACTAATGTTGATACTAAACAAATTTTTAAAACTTCCGCACTGGTTTCTAATGTTACTGGGTTTTTATTACAAAAAAATAAAGCTATTGTGGGTAGCAATGCTTTTTCACATGCTTCTGGTATACATCAAGATGGAATGATAAAAAACAGTCAAACTTATGAAATTATAAAGCCCGAAGACATTGGATGCCCTAAAAATAATTTAGTTTTAGGTAAACTTTCTGGCAAAGCGGCACTTAATGAAAAAATAAAAGAGTTGGGTTTTATGGTTTCTGTTCAAGAGTTGGAAGCTTTGTTTACTAAATTTAAAAAACTCTGTGATGCTAAAAAGAATATATACGATGAGGACATTCTATCGTTGATTTCATTTCAATCCGATAATTATGAACAAAGCGCAGTTTTATGGTATAAAGTTAATCATTATGATGCAGATATTGAAATGGAAATAAGTGTTAAAATTGAAGGAAAAATAATTATAGAAAAACTTAAAGATAATTGTGGTATTTTAGATTCAGGATTTAAATGTATAAATAAAATTTTAAATATTAATCCTAAATTAGAAGAATATGAAGTAAAAGCTGTTACTTCAGAATCTGACAGCCAAGGTTTTGCTAATATTGTTATCAATGATAATGGTAAAAAACTTATTGGAAAATCATGCAATGTTGATGTTATTTTGGCGTCATTGGATGCTTATTTAAACGCTTGTTTAAAAATTTAGTTTATGAAAAAATATAGCTGGTTGTTAGCACCCTTTGTTGGTAATATATTTGAATGGTATGAGTTTGCAATATTTTCCAGCTTATCTGGTATTATTGGCAGATTGTTTTTTGATAGCACTGATTATATAAGTGCGACTATGTTAGGTTTTGTAATTTACGGAATAGCTTTTATTGGTAGACCTTTTGGCACTTATATTTTTGGATATATTGGTGATAAATACGGTCGTAAAAAAGCCTTGTTTTCTTCACTATTACTAATGTGTATAGCTACGTTTGCAATACCGTTAATACCAATTTATTCACAGCTTGGTATCTGGTCTTCTATTCTAATAATAATTGCCCGAATAATACAAGGTGTTTCTTTGGGAGGCGAGTATTCTTCTATTGTTACTTATACCATGGAAAAAGCACCACTTGGAAAAAAAGGATTATTTAGTGCAATACAGACATCTTCTGGTTTTATAGCTATTTTACTTGGACTATTTTCTGTATTATTATTGCATAACTTTTATACAGAAAGCGAAATATTATCTTTTGCCTGGAAAATACCATTCTTTTTATCTATTTTTATTGGTTTTTTTGGTATATATATTAGATTGCAAGCAACAGAAAGTGAAGAATTTTTAAAAATAAAACAACAAAATAAAACTGTAAAAAATCCGTTTCTGCATTTTTTTAAAAATTACTATAAAGAGTTTTTTATTTGTGGAAGTTTGGTATTGGTAACATCTGTATCAGCACACGTGTTTGTTATTAGTATAAAAACAGTTTTTGAGATAATATTAAAATTTAACAGCCAAACATCAAGTAAGTATGCTATTTTAATATGTTTAATTATAATGCCATTTATTGTTATTTCAGGCATGCTAGCAGATAAGATTGAATTACAAAAATTTCGTAAAAACTATACATTTGTTACACCTTTTGTTTCAATTTTTGGCGCATATTTAAGTATGTCAAATAATAATTTAACAATATTTTGCGGAATAGCGTTGATTGCCATTATATTTAGCATTGGATTGGGTTTTTATCCATATTATCTCTACATAAATATTCCAACTGAGGTGCGGGAAACTGGTGTTGGCTTTTCAATTAGCATTCCAGCTATGATTTCGGCTGGATTTGGAATGCTGATCTTGCTTAAATTATTTGAACTCTATCAGTTATATAGTATTTTTGTAATGGTTGTAATAATAAATATTATGGCTTTTATAGGCTTATTTATTGATTTTAAATTATTTAGAAAATAATTTTATGTTTTATTCGTATTTTTCTCAAATTATTAAAAAAAACAAACCTTATTTTATTGTACTTTTTTGCGTAGCTGTTGTTGCGGCATTTTTTAGCATTTTTACAATATTTCAAATTAGAAATATAATTGATTCTATATCATTAAAAACAAATTACAGCATAGTTAATTTGATATTGCTGTTTCTAGGTTATAAATTTATGCATCATTTTTGCTTTTTTATATCAAGGTTAATAGATATTTATTTTTTGCCAAAAATTATTACTTCAATAATAATTGATTTATATAACAAAATTGTAAAACATTCTTTAAGCTGGTTTGACTCTCATTTGTCGGGCGAAATTTCAGGCAAAATTTCAGGCTTTAGTACTTCTTTTCAATCATTTAATGGATATATCTTTCGCACCGCACATGAGCTTTGTCTTATAATTATCAGCATAATATTTTTATTTAAAATAAATGTTTATTGTGCTTTATCAATGATGTTTTTTATGTTGGTATATACCCCTATAATGGTTTATTTGTTAAAAATTGCAATGCGTTTACACGAAAATTTTGTTAGTAGCAATCAAGAATCTTTTGGAATTATAAATGATTCTATCGTAAATATTTTTGGTATCAAAGTAATAGGTAATTTAATAAATGAATTTAAACTAAAATTAAATCCCGCACTGCAAAACATGCAAGCATTGGATGTAAAGCAAAAAAAATTTGATACTTATTACGTAGATATGTTCGATACAATTTGTGTTGCGATAATGAGTGCTCTTCAGGTTGGCTTATTGGCGTATTTGTATAAAAATAATAAAATTACTGCTGGAGACTTTACCTTTGTAGTATTAGTTATTTTTGATATGCATGGCATTTTGGAAAGATTAACCGAGAATATTACTACTCATATTATTCCTTCAATAGCTAGTTGCAATGCTTCGTTAGAATTTATTGAACAAAAGTCCGATGTAACCGATAAAATAGATGCTAAAAATGCTGGAGTTTTAAATGGAAAAATTGAGTTTAAAAACATGACTTTTGCTTATAGTGGCAATAATAAAAAAGTGTTTGAAAATTTTTCACTTACAATTCCCGCTGGGCAAAAAATAGGCATTGTTGGTTCATCGGGCGCTGGCAAAACCACCTTAATGAAATGCTTGCTTAGATATTTTGATATAACTGAAGGCGAAGTTAAAATTGATGGCATTAATATATCTGATTTTACCCAAGATTCTTTACGGGCTAATATATCGATAATCCCGCAAGATATAACAATGTTTCACAGAAGTATTTTAGAAAATTTACAATTTGTAAAATATGATGCCAATATAAAAGAAATTGAAGAAGCTTGCAAAAAAGCTAAAATTTATGATGAAATTATAGCAATGAAAAGTGGATTTAACACCATTGTTGGTGAGCGTGGCGTAAAACTTAGTGGCGGGCAAAGGCAAAGAGTTGCTATTGCCAGAGCTATACTAAAAAATGCTCCAATTTTAATTTTAGACGAAGCAACTTCAAGTTTAGATAGCCATACCGAACATCAAATTCAAAAATCAATCAATGAAGTTTTATTGCAAAATAAAGCAACCGTTATTGCTATTGCCCACAGATTATCGACTATAAAACATCTGGATAGAATTGTGGTAATTTTTGAGGGAAAAATTGTCGAAGATGGCACTTTTGAGCAGCTTATCGCTATTAATAAAGGTAAATTTAAAGCTTTGTGGGATCATCAAGTTAATGGAATGATTATTTAATTTTTTTATATTATTAAAAGAATATAGGTGGATAAATAAATAAAAAAATGTTTTAATATGTTTTTTACATAGTATATAATATATTTACAGATTAAGTAAATGTTGTTATATATATGCTAAATACCTCTCAAAGTAACCTATCTAATAGTCAAAGATTTATTACTAGACCGCAAAGATCTCCCATCATCGTTAGGGATACCTCGGTTGTTAGTAATTACCAAGCATATAGAGAAATATATGGTAATTTGCCTTTTCAAGCTAATAACGAAGCCACTACTACATCTAGGACTATGACTAGGCGAAATAAAAAAAATTATATTTTTAGTTCAAATAATTTTCATACCAACTATAATCCTTTTGTTGATAGCCAAAAAGTTTTTGCAAAAGATAACCGTGCTAAAAACCATTTTGAAAATTTAAAAAAGGGATATCGTGACCTTGCTATACAAGTTAGAAAGGGGACTAATGCAGTCGATAACAGAGAAATCACGATACCTTCCAATACTAAGAATTTTATTCCAACTCCAAAACATCCGTTTATAGTAAGTATTCCAGAATTTGTCCGCGGAGGAGGTAAAAAGATCAAAACTGCCAGTGTCGAGATATATCTTACCGAAGAAGATTATAAAATACGTAAAAGAGCTACTCTTGCTGATATTCAAAAAAATCCATACCTTGCAGGAGCTTATCTTGCAATAAAATCTATGTCAGCTCACATGCATAGAGGGGTGCCCTATTGGGACAATCCGGGCGAATATGTAGCATATGGCTATGGACCAGGACTTGTAAAAACCGTTGAAACCGCTGGTACAGCTCCAGGACTGACTCTTTATACAAAATTTACGGCACCTGGTAAGCGTGATAGTGATAGAAATCAGCTAAATGTATTTCAGGAAATATTTCATAAGGTTTTTTCTTACAAAAACTACAATCTCCTTGTCAATAGAAGTAAAAGAGAAACAGACGTAAGGAGCTTAGTTATAGAAGCTTTCATGTCAAAAATTGGAGATCAAATTCACGATGGAACAATTACGTCTGAAGCAGGCTGGAATGCAGCTATGAGAACGGTAGAAAAAAATGATCCAAATTTCATTAAAAATATAAAGCAATTAATGTTAAATGCAGGAGATGAAAGGGCAAATCAAATTAATGGTGAATCTGATTTTGATCGTATGGAATTAGATAGTCTTCAGAAAATGATTACTTTTTAATAAATAATATTATTAAAAATAATACCAACTTAAATGATGCGCAGATTTTAGATCTTTCAGTGCAAAATTTAGATAATATATTACGCAATTTAACTAAAGAAAATCCAACAAGTGCTAAAATTATTAATACAGTTCTTTTACAAAATAATATCCAAATAGAATCTGGAAAAAATCTTGAAAACATATCCAACACAACGTTTTACCAAAAAATAAAGAATTATGCTCACTCAAGATCTAACCTGATTGCAACAATAGGAGGTATAAGTTTATTATTAGCATCTATTACTGGTTTAGTAGCTTTAAACAATAAAAAAAATAGCAAGTCTCGTTCTAATAATAGGTTACCAGAAGTAGAACTAGAACTAAAAGAACTAAAAGATAATTTAGAGAGTGTGCTTATAGATCATAATCCTTTATCTAATATATCAAATGTTTCCGAAAATATAATTTTAGAAAGCACGCAACTGATAAATGAAACAATAAGTAGTAAAGCAAGTGCACTTGATAAATATAAGAATGAGATTAGGCTGGGGCAGGTAGCTAGTAAATTTGAATCGGAATATAAACAAAAGTCTAATCATTTATTAGAGTTAGCAAAGCAATATCCTGCTTGCTCACAAACAATAGGGCAAATTCAAATAGAATTTTCTCAACATAAAAATAATTTATTGCCCCAGTTGGATAATCGATCAACTAATGAATATTTTAATATAATGGGCAAGAGTAGTGACTTTTTAGACTTAAAGTTTGGATTAGTTTGTGATCTTTTAAATAAAAATCATAATGAGCTTATAGCTGAATCAAATGGTAGAACAAAATTTTCCACTGATAATAATATATATGCTTCGGTTACCGAATATGTTAATGCAGAACTTAATGCGTTAAATAAATGCAAAACTATAGAAGATATAGAGAAATGCAAAGAAATTGGAGAATATTTAGAACAATATTTTGCGTTTCAATTTGGACAAAGCACTGAACAGCCAGCACCTTTAGGCGAACTAAGTCATTCAGAAGTAGATAAAATCTATAATAATTGTAATAGTATTGAAATATTATATGTTGCGCTTTTAAATTCCGTTTTACAAGCAGGATCAAAGGCTAGGGATTTTTTTAAAAGAACCAACAACTCCGGTGATATAACTCAATCTTTTTAATTTTTTAATTAAGATTGGTATAAATAAATTGAGTTTGAAGACAAAATTAGAATTATTTTTCTAAAATTTTTAACAAATTTTTTCACCATTATATACTTAACAAAAGTTAAACAAAATAAACTTAAGATTTAACAACACTTTTAACGACTTCTTTTATTTTTTCTTTATCAGTTGTTTGTGGCTCGCATTCGTGTTCTTTGCAAACTTCTTTAAATTTTTTCCATTGA
>JANYEN010000066.1 GCA_025363115.1 Alphaproteobacteria bacterium
AAATTTATAATATTCACTTATTACTTTTATAATGCCTTTGTTTTTCTAAATGTCAAGAGAAAAAGAATATTTATTTGCTACTTTTTCCTTTGTGTTATCTGGTTTTTTCTGGTGTTAACTTTTGTTAAGTATATAATACTGGAAAAATTAGTGCTTTCTATGACTAAAGAAAAAGATATTATATTTGATCCCTTTATTGGCTCGGGTACTTCGGCGGTTGCGGGATTAAAAAATAACAGAAAAATTGTGGGAGCAGAAATAGAATCAAAATATATAAAAATTGCAAAAGAAAGAATCCAAATGACGCTAAATGGAACCATAAAAGTACGAGATATGAATAAGCCTGTTTATGGCTCAGAAAATGATTTATCCGTAGAGCTATGAAAATAGTTTATGAATATTCACATTTAGGCGCAAAAGAAATTTTACAGGTAAATCATAATCATATTCTTAAAGAAATACACAAAACTATAGCATCGGTTTGTAATGTTGAGAAAACAAAAATTAGCAAAGAAAAAACAATGACCGGAAGACTACTTTATAATCCATCCGAAATGAATAAAATGCTTAAGAATGAATTCAACAAAAGAAATTTTTTTGAAATAAAAGATAAATATGATATAAAAATAGCAAATTACGATAAAATTATTAAAAATTCTTTTAAACAAATAGATTTCGTAAAAGAAAAGTTTTTGTTGAGGTACAATTTGGTAAATATGCCTTTATGTTTTATGATATAGCAAAATTTCAATATTTTTATTTAGAAAGCAAGGCAATTATGGGTGTAGAAATAGTTCCTTGTCACGCTTTGCAAAGCCAAATGTCTACTGGTGTATCATATGGAGAGCAATTAGTTTATGATATTGAAAGACTAAAAAGACATTTTCCTGCGGTTCCTGTATATGTAATTTTAATTGATGTATAAAAGTATTAAAATTGTAATTAAAAAACAGTTGAAAAGTTATAAAAATTAAACTAAAGTGTAGATATTTTTTTGATTTTGCTAATTTCTTGACAAGCAAAAGTAAATAAAATATACTGCCTAATAGATGTTATTATATTTATTTATTATGAGAAGAGAAAATTTAGATTATATTCAAAGAATTGTTCCAGAAGAAGATGTTTCAAAAAAAATTGATAACCTACCAGATGAAAGAAATAGTGTTTTAATTGAAGAAAAAGGAGATTCCAAATTTATACAATATGGCAATTTAAAATTAAATTTGAGTAAGCAAATTGACTCGGTAGAAGAACAGAATATTGTAAAATTGCCAGAAGTATATAGCCCTTCAAATGCGAGAGATTGTGACAGTTTAATGGCATCATGCTTGGCAACAATAAATTTGCTTAAGAGGGAGCAACAAAAACCTATTCAGAATCGTATTTTTAACGTAAGATTAGAAAAAGATAGCTTAGAAATTCCGCTTGTAAAAGATTTTTTTACTCGGTTAACAAGTTTTACAGGTAAAGTTCAAAAACCAGATGCACAAACTCTTTTAAAAGAAGAAAAAAAACCTACTATGGAAGCACAAACTTTATCTGGCATGTTAGATGTTGCTAAAGATCTTTTTAATCAAGAGGTGCACGAGCCAGTAATTGCTGAATATGGTAAGCTTACAGACTCACAAAAAATGTCAGAAAAACATCACTCATCTTTTTTAACTTCTACTCTTTTTCAACTAGAAAACGTTCTTATGCCCTTATTACAATCCTATCATGATCAAGCTACTTTATATACAGAATTATGTTATAAAAATAGCAATAAATCAGTACCGCATTCTGCACCTTCAGTTTTTGTTGAAAATGAATATAGTTCAGACGAAGAAAACGCTAAAACAACAACCATTGCTAGCCATAATGAATTGATTGCCAGATATAGCAGAAAAGATATCCAAAATAGCTCTAGACACGAAAGACAGCAAAGCATAGATTCGTGTAATAAATATTTACCTAATATTGCAAATGCTATTGAATCAATCGAGCAGGATTTAGATGCGCTTAATAGGGGCAAATCTTTAAATTTAATTCCTAACATTGCTTCAGGTAATGACCTTATAAACCCAACAATCCAGACCTTGATGACCGAAATAGTTAAATTTGCTGATATTGTAGATACCAGGAAACAAAACAGAATGAGCTTGACTCCACTTGATGAATCGCTAAAATTATTAACTAGCTCTAGTGCAATAATGAAAGCAATTAGGCAGCGATGTGAAAGCTTGATTCCTTCCGTAAAAGCAAATTTTCAAAGAGATTATGGCAAATCTTCAACAATAACCAATACATCGCAAGCACATAGTATATTGAGCGATTGTTTATCTAAATTGAAAGACCTTAATACGCTTATGAAACAATATAAAGATAAAGCGGTTTTAGAGCATTCTGCGGCTACACAAAATGCAATCAAAAGATCGGAATTTACTCGTTGTTAATTAAGATAGTGATATGGCAAAATGTTCAAAAAAATTAAGTAATTTTGTCTATAAAATTATTTGGATATATTATTTATAAATTACGCTTTACTAACAAAAAATATTACTTATAATAGAAAAGTCTATAATATTATTATTTTATGTTTATACCTCCCAGCAGAAAGCAAAGTATAAATTCTAATAAAAGTCAGCAAAATAGCTATGCAGTATATGATGCAAAAAATAATCGAGTTAGAATTGAAGCTCAAAAATCAGCAGAAAGAAGTCAGATGATTCAAGCGGAGCATGATGCCGAAAATATGCAAATAGCTAATCAATTAGAGCAAATAGCAGTTGAAAATAATGTTCCTTGGCATCGTAAATATTTATTATTGCTTGGAATAATGAGTATAGCTACTTTGGGAGCGGTGGCAGTTGCACATGTTGTTCGAACAATGATTAATGATAAAGCAGCTAATAATCCTGGAGATAACTTAGATTTGGCAACTAATGCTGGTTTTAACTTGCGACATGCTCAAGTTGCTATAAATTCTTCCAATCAAAATGATGTTGTTATAGCTCCAGGTCATCAAATAAATGTCCACGCAAGAGGTTTAGTGCAAGATTATCCTGCTCTTTTTAAGGGAACTAAAGCTCAAGAAAAAGAAAACTTATCAAGGCTTAGTAATTATTTTAAAGACCTTGAATTATCTATGTCGCAAATTGAATTTGACAAGACTCTTGAAGAAATTAGAGAGACTTTAAATGCAAAAATGAAAGAAAATGAATTTAAAAGAAAAGTTATAAAAGTAAATCAAGAAGCATCTAAAAGGGGGTTTTTTAGAACATTTGAAGAAGCTGTTGAATTTGCTCCTAGAGACAATGGTCCTATATATGTGCGTGACCAAAAAGCGGTCTTTGCTCCTGGTAAAGCGATATCATCTCAACTAGACGCAACAAAGGCAGTAAGGGCACATAGCTCTAATCTTTATGAAAAGCTTGCTACTTTGGCTTATAATCAGCAAAAAGCATTTAATGTTAATCATTTGGAATCAGATGTATGTGATAATCCAGGTTTGTTTCCTTTTGGCGATACGCTCAAAGTTTTTCAAGTTAGACTTGATATCCATACTAGTGATGCCAATGTTATTGTATGTCCTCCATATAACTCAGGACCCACTTGTGCTTATCCATCAAGTTTTTATAAT
>JANYEN010000067.1 GCA_025363115.1 Alphaproteobacteria bacterium
AAATTTATAATATTCACTTATTACTTTTATAATGCCTTTGTTTTTCTAAATGTCAAGAGAAAAAGAATATTTATTTGCTACTTTTTCCTTTGTGTTATCTGGTTTTTTCTGGTGTTAACTTTTGTTAAGTATATAATACTGAATTTTTTGTTGTTGAATCTAGATTTTTTTTATCATGTTTAAACGGTTTTTATCGCATGTTTGTTTTACAACCTAATCTTTTATAATTATAACCAAGTAATTTTACTATAGCTTTTTCTTCAATATTTAGCATTTAATAACACCTACTTAATAGGTAGGCAATAACAATGTTATAATTTTGTTTTAAAAGCAAGTTTTTTAGAGTTGTAAATTAAAAAAATACCTGACAATTCAATAAAATAAAAAGTTATTTTATAACCTCTTAAGCTAGTTTAATTAATAAATTTATGTTTGATAAAAACTCGATAGTTTGGCATAACGGAGAGCTAAAAAAAGCCAGCGATGTCAATATAAGTATTTTTACGCATAGTTTGCATTATGGTACATCTGTTTTTGAAGGAATGAGACTTTATAATGGTAAAGTTTTTAAAGAAAAAGAGCATCATGAACGATTAATCAAATCTGGAGAATTAGTTGACGTTCCAGTAGGATATTCTGTGCAAGAATTAACAAAAGCAACTAGCGATGTAATAAATGCTAACAACTTACAAAATGCATATATTAGACCAATTGCATGGCGGGGTGACGAAAATTTAGGAGTAAAATCATGTTTAAATTCGGTTAATGTAGCCATTTGTGCCTGGGTTTGGAAAGATTACTACGGTAATGATAAAATTAATAGTGGTATTAACTTAATGCCTGCAAAATTTGTGCGCCCTGACCCCCGAAGCACCGAAACCCAAGCAAAGGCATCAGGTCTTTATTTTGTTGGTAGTATTATGCAAAATAAATGCTATAAAGATGGCTATGACGATGTTTTAATGCTAGATTGGCGAGGATTTATAGCTGAATGTACCTCGTGTAACATATTTTTTATAAAAAATAACGAAATTCATACTCCAATCCCTGATTGTTTTTTAAATGGCATTACTCGTCAAACCGTTATAGAATTGGCTCGCAAAATGAATTATAATGTGATAGAAAAACATATTACGCCCAGTGAACTAGGTACTTTTGAAGAAGCTTTTGTTACTGGAACGGCAGTAGAAGTTATGCCAATAAATTCAATTTACGATTATATTATTATGAAGAGCAAAGAGAAAACTTTGAAAATAAGGAAAGAATATTTAAAAATAGTTAATTAACAAAAAATGAAAAATTGCTTTATTTATATTGTCTTGTTATTACTAATAAATTGTAATAAATCTATTAATATCGATAAAAAAACCAATACCCCTAAAACCATTTTTTTTATTATAACAAAAGGGCATTTAGGTGGAACCAAAGGGTTTTTTGATTTATGGAATGCAATGAAATCGGCTGGGCATAATGTAAAAATTGTTGCCATTCCTGAATATGTCAAAGGCAAAAAAATACACGATATTGACTATAATTTTATAAATACTTTTAGTAAAAGAGATGTTATAGTACCCTGCACTAAAGATAAATGTAGATCAATAAAAAAATATAAACCAGATTACATATTTGTTTTTAATCCGTATGCCACAGAAAGCGAAGGGTCAATAACTGAAATTTATAATCATAAAAATTTAAGCAAAATTGCTAAAGTTATGTATATTATTTATGGTCCAAGCATTTTTCATCAAGCTGGGTTATATGATAAAACATTACCCAAAACAATTGACACGGTTTTTGTTGATTCCAAGCCCACCAAAGATATTTATGTAAAGGATTATGGATTTGCACCAGAAAAAGTTGTTATATCTGGCTATTTGGGATATAAAGAAATGCGTAACATGAAGCCCGATCCACATAAAAAAGTAACTATTTTATGGATGCCAAGATGGGTGTTACCTTTTGTTGGCAGAAATGCCTTTGAATCGGGTTCAACTTTTTTAAATTATTATCATTTTTTTTATAATTTTGCTAAAGAAAATAAAAATATAAATCTTATTATAAGACCACATGAAAATATGCAAAAGCTAGCAATTTCAGGTAGTTTTTTATCGCAAAATGACTGGAATGAAATATTTAAAAAGTTTAAAAAATTACCAAATGTGACTATTTCTAATCACATTACAAAGCTATTGGTAGATGACATAATTTTGTCCGATATTGTAATAGCTGACGGAACTTCCGCGTTGGCTGAGGCGGTGATTGCCAATAAGCCTATTATTTACTTATCGAACGGACTAAATCTTGAATTTAATAGCAATGAGTTGAGTAGGGCATTTAAACCTCTTATTTATTTTGCATATTCGCCAAAAAATATTATTTCTTTTTTAGATATTTTGCGTCATGATAACATGAAAATGTTTGGATCACGACTTTGCAATGCAACAGGCAAAGAAGATTACGCACCATCTATATATTTTAAATATCACAAACAAGATATAAACGAAACATGCAAAGGATATCAAAGTAAAATAAGGGAATTTATGCAGATAATGGATCCAGTTGAAAATCCAGATGAATTTATTGCTAATTATCTTTCAACCTTATGAAAAATTTTTAAATGATTAAAAATAATATATATAGCAAAAACTTTAAATACCAGAGAACGACATTTGACAATCATTAATCACTAAAATTATGAAAAAATATGCCTGGTTATTAGTTCCTATTTGTGGTAATTTTTTAGAATGGTATGAATTTGCCATATTTACTAGTCTTGTTGGCATAATAGGAAAGATATTTTTAAATAGCGTCGACCCTTTAAGTGCCACTATTGCTGGATTTTTTATGTATGGAGTAGCCTATATTTCTCGCCCTGTTGGTACATTAATTTTTGGATATATTGGAGATAGATATGGACGTAAAAAAGCTTTATCATCTTCTTTATTTTTAATGTGTGGAGCTACCCTTGCCATTCCATTTTTACCTCTATATTCCCAAGTTGGCTCTTTATCTACTATATTGCTAATAATTGCTAGATTATTACAAGGAGTTTCATGTGGTGGAGAATTTTCTTCGGTAATTACTTATACCTGTGAAAAAGCTCCATTAGGTAAAAAAGGATTATTTGGTTCGATACAATCTGTTTCACCTTTTGTTGCATTTTTATTGGGAACATTAACAATAATGATACTTTATAATTATTATACTGAAACCGAAATAGTAGATTATGCTTGGAAAATACCCTTTTATTTATCGGTAGCAATAGGATTTGTGGGAATAATTGGTAGAATTAGCTCATCTGAAACTGAAGAATTTTTAAACCTTAAACAAAAAAATAAAACGGTAAAAAATCCATTTTTTCATTTTTTTAGATATCACTATAAAGAATTTTTCATGTGCTCTACTTTTATATTAGCTTTTTCGTCTACTAGTGCAATATCTGCGGCTGGGGCAAAAACTTTTTTTAATAGTATAGGAGGATTAGATCAAAAATTATCTAGCCAATATGCCGTCTTTGTTAATTTACTTGTTATTGTGACTAATTTGGGAATAGGTTTTTTTGTAGAAAAAATTGGTTTGCGAAAAAGCCGAATACTTTATGCAATATTTCTTTTTGTTGCTTGCGTATTAGCCTTGTATGGTTTTCTTAGTGGTATTAGTTTTTTTATTGGAGTGTTATTTTTGGCTATTTCTACAGGGTTAGGGACGGGAATATATCCTTATTATATGTATAAACTAATCCCTGTTCACGTTAGAGATACTGGCGCGGGAATGTCTCTTTGTATTCCAACAATAATTGGAGCAGGATTTTCTATGGTAATCGTATTAAATTTATTTAAAAAATATTCTTATAATGGTATACTATATTTCTTGATATATATAAATATAGTATCTGTGATAAGTTTATGGCTTGATTATAAATATAATAAAAATAATTAATAAAAAAGTATGGCAAAAACTTTATACGACAAAATTTGGGATGCTCATGTAGTTAACTATGACCAAAAATCGGATATGTATCTGATTTATATTGATAGGCATTTGATTCACGAAGTTACTTCTCCGCAGGCATTTGACGGAATTAGGGTAAATAATAGAACGGTAGTTCACCCTGAAAAAACAATGGCAGTTGCAGATCATAATACGCCAACCAAAGATATTGCCACAATTAAAGATGCAGAATCAAAAATTCAGCTAGAAGCTTTAGGTAAAAATACTTCCGATTTTGGCATTGAATATTGGCCATTAGGGCATGCCAACAATGGAATTGTTCATGTAGTTGGTCCTGATTTAGGTTTTACATTGCCTGGAATAACATTAGTTTGCGGTGATTCGCATACGGCTACTCATGGAGCATTTGGAGCAATTGCATGTGGTATTGGAACTTCGCAAGTTGAACATGTTTTGGCTACTCAAACTCTTTCTATGTCTAAATCTAAAAATATGAAAATTGAAGTTAATGGTAAATTACAACAAGGGATTACCCCTAAAGATGCAATTTTACATATTATTGGAATAATTGGAACGGCAGGAGGAACTGGCTACGCTATTGAATTTTGTGGAGATATTTTTGAGCAAATGTCGATGGAAGGGCGAATGACGGTATGCAATATGACAATTGAGGCTGGAGCCAGATTTGGAATTATAGCTCCTGATGAAAAAACCTTCGCTTATTTAAAAGGTAAGCCAAAAGCACCAAAAGGTGAAGAGTGGAACAGGGCGGTTGAATATTGGAAAACTTTAAAATCTGATAAAGACGCATTTTTTGATAAAATAATTACAATCGATGCTACTAAAATTAAACCAACGGTAACTTGGGGTACATCACCCGAAGATGTTGTTTCAATTGATGGATATGTACCTAAATGTGATTCTGAAACCAAAAAAAGAGCATTAGATTATATGGGGCTAAAAGAAGGTATGAAAATTACTGATATTCAAATTGATAAAGTTTTTATAGGTTCTTGCACAAATTCTCGAATTGAGGATATGAGGGCAGTGGCTGCTATTGTTAAAGGTAAAAAAATAGCCAGTAATTTGGAAGCTATGATTGTGCCTGGCTCGTATGTGGTTAAAAATATGGCAGAAGAAGAAGGTTTAGATAAAATTTTTATGGATAGTGGTTTTGAATGGAGAAACCCAGGATGTTCGATGTGCTTGGCTATGAATGAAGACAAATTAAAGCCCTATGAACGATGCGCTTCTACTTCTAACCGTAATTTTGAAGGCAGGCAAGGGCCGGGTAGCAGAACGTTATTGGCTAGTCCGTTAGTAGCGGCAGCTGCAGCGGTAACAGGCTTTGTAACTGATCCCCGGGATCTGATGAACTAAGTTGCTTTTAAAATCAATTCTTTAATT
>JANYEN010000008.1 GCA_025363115.1 Alphaproteobacteria bacterium
TTGTGAGCAAAAGAGAGGCTTCTTTGGTCGAAAATTACAACTCTGTTTGCAGGTATTATTTGGCACGTTTGGTAAAAAACAAATTTTATAACAAATAAGAAGAATGCTAGACTAAGTATTGATATGTTGGTTTATAAGAAATAATTGTTTAATATTAATTTTTTGTTTTTAGTATTAATTCGATTTGCACTCGTAGCTCAGATGGATAGAGCAGAGGTTTCCTAAACCTTTGGTCGGAGGTTCGACTCCTCTCGAGTGCACCAAATTACTGAGATTTTTTAAGGTTTAAATATACAATTACTTTATCTCCCATTTTAAGCGATTCCGCTAATTCTTTTTTCTTAACTTTAATCCAGCAAAAATGATTTTTTAAATCATTAAATATCACTTTACCTAATTTAATTTCTTCAATAGAAACCTGATTTTCACCTGTAAAAGGATTTTGGTCATAAACTGTACGTTTTAAGAATACCGTATCTCCTTCTTTTATTCCATCAACAAGCCCAAAAGTAGTTTTAAATAAAATAGGTTGCTCCTGTTTATAATCCATTCTTTCAGCAATAAAACCCACCACAGGTAAATAATTTGCTAGTTCTGCAGATGATGAATTAATGGCTTTTACAATACTTTTTCTTATAACTTCGGGGTCGTAGGTTTTAGCATTATTTACGGATATAAAATCTTGTATTGATTCTTTATCGGTTTCGTGACCCATTAAAGATATAGTGCCAATTTTTTCTAAATTTTGAGCTTTTATTATAGATAACGAACCAGTAAAAGTAGCTTTATATCGATACTTTCCAAAAGTAGTATTGCTTTCAGCAGTATCTGTGGAGGTACCGCTTGCAAAAGGGGAAATAGCAGAAACTCCTAATTTAGTACCTAATTTTATCGCTTCGTATCCTATTTTACGTACGCTATTAGAATCGTATCTGGAAGTAAAAGTAAGGCTATCCATAGTAATTAAAAAAATATAATCAGCTTTTTTAGCATTGTCTACGTCAAAAATTATTTCTTCAGCATCTAATTCTTTTTTAATAGTTTTAATAAAAGCTTTATCTACAATTTCAATATTTTTTATATCTTTTAAAATATTTTCAATGGCGCCACGGGCAACTTGAGCAACATTAATGCCCCTTGATTTAAAATTAGTTTTATTTTTTATAATTATTGCAACTTTTATTTTGTCAAAATCTCGGTTTGTCGGCAAAAAATCAGATTTAACAAGACTGGATTTTCTATATAAACTATAATTTTTCAAGCTATAATTATTGCAAGAAACTAATAAAAAAAATATTAATATTTTATACATCAATGTTAAAAATTATTTTTTTTAATATAAAATATAAAGATTTAGTTGCAAGCAGTTTATTTATTTAAAATTATCTATGAGCATTGGGATTATCAGTATAAATTTCGTTAAAATATTTTATGGCATCGTCCGTTTTGCCATAATAAGATATCTTGCCTTTTTGCATTACATAACAAGAAGTGCACAATTCTTTTATATCATCCAGTGAGTGGCTCACAGTTAAAGCAATATCAACCTGATCCCATATATTAAGCATCTGATGGCGTGATTTATTAATAAATCTGTTATCTCCAGTAGCAAAAATTTCGTCTGTAATTAAAATATTAGATTTTTGAAAAATATTTATTGCAAAAGCTAAACGTATTAACATGCCCGAAGAATATTGAGATAAAGGCACATTTTTTTCTTCTTCTAATTCAGTAAATTCAAGTATTTTTTGAGTTAATTCGTCGCTATATTCATTATATCTATTACTATAAATCATTGAAATTTTTATATTGTCTATGGCATCTAATGACAGTTCAAACTCAGCACCACATCCCAGCATTGAGGTAAGAGTGCCATTTACTTCCACTTTACCTTTTTGAGGAGGATAAATACCGCAAATAGTTCTTAATAAAGATGTTTTTCCACAGCCATTAGGACCTAAAATACCGATTCTATCTCCTTTTTTAGCTTCAAAATTAATATTTTTTAAAATAGAAATAACGCGATTTTTTTTATCAGAGTTATCTTGTTTTTTTGAAAAAATGTTAATTAACTTTCTTTTAAAAGATGTTGTATTATTTGGATTAATGCCGTATATGCTAACATCGGTTAGTTTAATATAAGAATCCATAAAAAATTTAATGATACTAGTTGATAATTAGCTATTAAAATAGCAAAAGTCAATAATTTGCTATTTAATTATTTATGATAAATATAAATAAATATAAATAAATATAAATAAATATGATTAAAATAATTAATAATATGTCTACTATTATTTTTTCTATTATAATAATAGCCTTAACAATAGCTTTTATACTAGAAAAATATAAATATACAATATTAAAACATAAATATGGGATAGCTCAAGAAAATGAAGTTAAAAACCAAATTAATTCTCAAAAAATAATTGATGACTTTAAACAAAATTTAGAAGCGATAGGGGCTAAAATAGCTCAACAAAATCGAGAAATTTCACTGGCTGAATCAAAACAAAGTTTATCTGCTCTTATCGATCCTCTTCAAAAAAATATTCTAGAATTTAAAGAAAAAATTGATAAGTCTAATATTGAAGAAACTAAGAATATAACCGAACTAAAAACGTCAATAGAATTACAAATAAAAAATGTTATAGAGGCAACTAAAAATATTGGCACTCAAGCCGATAATTTAGCCAATGCTTTAAAAGGAGATAAAAAATCACAAGGCAATTGGGGCGAGAGAATTCTTAAAGATATTTTAAATAACTCAGGTTTACAAGAAGGAATAAGCTATTATTCTCAAGGAAATGATTTAAAATTAGTGAGTGAAGAAGGAGCTATTTTACGACCCGATATTATAATCAAAATTGCCAATAATCAATCAGTTATAATCGATGCTAAAGTTTCAATAATAAATTACGAAAAATATACTAATTCATCTTCTGAATACGAAAAAAATACAGCTTTTAAAAATTTTACCAATGATATTAGAGGTCATATTGATAATTTATCACAAAAAAACTATCATAAAATTGTTAGCGAAGCAGAATCTTTAAATATAATAGGCTCGGTTATGCTTTTTATCCCTATTGAATCTACTTATTATGAAACATTAAAATATCAACAAGGCGAATTACATGATTATGCCTGGAAAAAAGGGATTGTAATTGTGGGGCCATATAATTTAATGCCTATATTAAAAGTTATAGACCATTTATCGAAAATAGAAAAACAAAATAAAAATGCCCAAGAAATTGCCAAAGCTGGTGGAGCTTTATATGATAAATTTATTTTATTATTAGAAGGCATTATGAAGTTTAAAAAAAATTTAGATGTATTAGGCAAAAATTTTGATGAAGAAATAATTAAAAAACTAGAAGGAAAAGGTAATTTAATAAATCGATCCGAAAAAATGAAATTAATGGGTATTAAATCGGAAAAAACATTGCCTCAATTTTTTGATGAAAATAGAGAAAGTGAAAATTTAGAAATTAATAAAGAATAAATTAATTGACAATAAAATATACTTTATTTTCAATTTTAAATTAATTTCCTGTTTATAATTATGAGAATAAGTTATTATATTATAAGTTTCTTTTTTATTTTTAATACAGCCAGTTATGCAAATTCAGAAAAAATTATATCCAATCAAGATAATATTAAAATAGAAGAAAGAAATGAGTCTCAGGAATTTTTAAATTATTTAAATAGCCCTAATGAAAAAACTGAGAGGTTTTTTGATACCTTGTCTCAATCTCCGTCTATAATAAAATTAAAAAATTTAACATCATTTGTTTTCGGGGGGCAAAACGCAGCTTTTCAAGATAAAAATCATATGATATCACTTAGTTATGGAGATAATGTAAGTGCAAATGGGCACAATATGCATTATCTGTCTGGTCGATATAGTATTCCTGTAAATCTTTTCATGAATGGTAGAGCTAGTATAGAAGTGGGAGGAATTTTAGGTAATTCAAATTATGTAGGTGGCAACAACACTGTAAATCAGGTTATTGTGGGATTAATGTATGAAGGAGTTTTTAATTTTAATTATTTTTATGTTACAGGAGGAATAGGTCCGTATTATCGAAATGAAAATCATTCTACTATTCCTGGTGATGGAATTGGATCTAAATTTGTATTTGGCGCTAAACTCGCTATAGGTAAAACTTTTTTTCAAAGATATAATTTAGAATTCGTTTATAGACATTTTTCTAATGGCGAGTTAGAAGTTCCTAATACGGGATATAATTTTTTAGGAATAGAAGCTTCAATTCGATTTTAATAAACAATTGTTATACCCTTTTTATATATAATAGTATTTTTATTATATTTTTTAGAAAACTGTTTTTTGCTTAAATCTAACATAAATTTTAAATTGTCACAATTATTTTTGTCTATTTTTGGCACACATATTATATTATGATAGGTGCAATATTTGTCATTGCATAGCCAATTTTTAGAATTTTGTTCTGTAATAAATTCTTTTTGAGCTAATTGTTGAGAAAATACTTTTTTTATAAAATCCGATTGAATAGGTTTATTAATATAATATTTATTATCATATCCTAAATAAAAAGCCTGACCCGTGCGATTATCTAAAATAAAAATTGGCTTGGGAGAAATAAAATGTAAAAAAAGTCCTATTAAAATAATAACTGCACCAATAACCGCCCAACGATTTAAAGTTATAAAAATTATATAAATTCCAATAGTAATAATTAAAATGGAGCTGGAAGGCATAGGTTTTAATAAAATGCAACTAAACTTTTGAGTAGCAAAAAAATTAGCTAAACTTGCTAAAATTTCTCCTAAAAAATTGGCAATTTGATATAAATAATTACCCACTAAAGTATCGGTAAATAAAATAGCTATCATAGATATTGGTAACAATAAAAATTCAGCAATAGGGATAGCTAATTCATTAGAAATAATGCCCACAATTGACCACTGCCCAAAATGATAGGCTTCATAAAACATTGTAGTAAAACCAGTAACAAAAGAGGATAAAAGAATACTCGATATATAAAAAAGAACACCATTTTTATTGGTTAGCATTAAAAAATTTTCTTTCTTAGAAAATTTCTGGTAAACTGCAATTAATGTAAGAGTGGCAATAAAAGACATTTGCATTGAGGGCATAAAAATTTTATGTGGCATAAAAATTACAACATAAAATAAAGCAAAACCCCATATTCTTAACATAATTCCTTTGCGATCTAGCAAAATACCAATTAAAAGCAAGCCACACATTATAAAAGATCGATGTACCGAAATTGAACCGTTAGCTATCTGCAAATAACAAAAACTTATGACTATCGATGCTACTGCGGCAATTTTTTTAGTATTAAAATTAAGGCAAATATAAGATATAAAACTTAATCCCCATCTAATAATAATAAAAATAAAACCTACAATTGTGCCTAAATGCAACCCAGAAATTGCTAATAAATGAGCAAAACCCGATTTACGAATATTATCCAAGGTTTCTTCAGGTATATATCCTGTGTTTCCAATAGTTAAAGCCGCCATAATTCCATATCCCGCTTTTGCCCCATTATTACCCAGCGAATCGATTTTTTTGGCAATTTTAGTGCGCATTTCTTCAAAAAAATTTAATTTTGCTTTTTTTATAATTACAACTTCTCCACCCACGTTAGCTAATAATTTTTTACCTTTAATTTTTTCTATATAATCCTTATCGGACCTTGGAAAAACTTGAGGTTTGCTATTTTTAACAGAACCTGTAAAGCCAATTACATCTCCAGCATTTATTTGATAAATATTTATATTTGATTTATCTAAATAATTTATTTTAACTTCACATTTAGCTTTTTGATCATTAATTTTAGTAACCATTCCAAAAATAAAAGGTCTTTTTCCATAGCTAATTTGTTCTATTTTTGCTATAATAATAGCATTTTTAATATTGAAACACGTGGTAGTATTGCTTAAATTATTATGTAAAGAAGCAATAAAAATTCCAAACACAAACATTATAATCAAATTCAAAACGATTTTGCTTTCATAGGTAGCAAATAAATATATTGAAAGCGTAATGCAAATCGCAATTATTGATATTGCGAGAGGAATGGTTATAGAAGTAGCAACAAATGTTATGATTCCTAAAACTACAAAAAATGGCAATAATATAAAATATTGATCATAATATTTATGATAAAGCTCCAATAAATATTGCATATAACATAGCATTTTTACAATAAGATTTAGTCAATATTATAATATACTAATAAATTTTTATAAGAAATTAAAATATAGCTTTTTGAAAACTTATTGATTTTTAAGCAATTTGTACATCGATAACATCAATTCATCAATACTATTTTTTGTCATAGCAGATATAACCCATATTTGGTTACTAGAATATTTTTGTAATTGCTTGGTTTTTTTAATAATTTCTTTGTTGTCTACAAGCTCCGATTTAGTGAGACCTATAAATTCTATTTTTTTACTTAGCAAAGAGCTATAGGCTTCTAATTCTTTGCGGACTATTTTGTAATCTTTAACAACATTCGCACTGGTAGAATCTATTAAATGCAGAATTATTTTACATCTTTCAATATGACGTAAAAATCTATCTCCCAAACCTACTCCATCGCTTGCTCCTTCAATTAATCCTGGAATATCCGCCATAATAAAACCGTCAAATTTTTCAACTTCAACATATCCCAAGCCAGGCTCTAAAGTAGTAAAAGCATAATCCGCTACTTTTTGTTTGGCGTTAGAAACCGTGCAAATTAAACTAGATTTACCTGCATTAGGTAGCCCCACTAAACCTACATCAGCTAATAATTTTAAGCGTAGAGTAAATAATCCTTCTTCACCTTCTTCACCTTGTACCGATTCCATGGGAGTGCGATTTGTAGAACTTTTAAATACTTTATTCCCCGCTCCTCCTTTGCCTCCTCGTGCTAAAATAAATTTTTTATTTGGTTTATCCAGGTCCGCTAACATCATGTCGCTGCTGGCATCAAAAATTTGAGTACCTATCGGGACTTTTACAACAATTAATGCCCCACTCTCGCCAGTACGATTAGCTTTGCTACCGTTTTTTCCGTCATAACCAATAAATTTACGCTTAAATTTAAAATCTATTAAAGTGTTAAGATTTTCCACGGCCTCTATTATAACATCGCTACCATTTCCTCCACTGCCTCCATCTGGTCCTCCTTCGGTAACATATTTAGCTCTATGAAAGCTAACTGCACCATTACCGCCTCGACCTCCTTTGGCAAAAAGCCTTGTTTCATCTAAAAAAAGCATTTTTCATTAAAATTATAAGTCTGTAATAGTTCGTTAAATTATAATTTAATGTCAATTTGTAAATAATAAAGTTATAAACCTTGGTGGCGTTGCTCTCTATCTTTTCTTCTAACATTTTCGGCTTTGGACTTATCAAAATTTTGTTCAGTTTGCATCACATTATCATAAATAGGCTTTAATACGACGCCTGCAGAAGTTTTGCACGCATATTTTAATATATTTCAAATTTATATTTACAATTGTATAATGCTGTATTTCAATATTAAAATACCTGTTTCTTCATTATATTGTTTAATCTGAGTTTCTATATTAAGTAGTTTTTCTAAAACAAGGTTTACTTGATTAGCAGTCAAACAAGATAATTGTTTTTTATAACTTGGAATACGCTTAAAAAATATACGACTTTTAGTTATCTCTTGGTCTATCGTACTTCCTTCTTTAATATTAGTCATGATTTCTTTTAATTTTAAAAAATGATAAACTATAAATCTTACAATGCCAATTGCACTATTTCCTTCTTTAAAAGCTTTGTCTAGCTCATTTAAAGCAGTTTTAAAATCTCCCAAGCCAATACTATCTAAAAACATATCTGGAGTGTATGTCAACGAAGTATCAATAATTTTTTGACATATTTCTGTTGTAAGTTTTTGACCTGGATCAATATTTAAAGAAATTTTATCAATTTCGTTTTTTAAAGCCATTCTATCTTCATTAAAACATGAGGCAATAAATTTAGGAACTTCTTGATCAAATTCAATTTTATACTTGTTTAAAAGCGTTGTTACTAAGCGTTCGGAAACTTCTGCAGTATCAGCATAGCAAGGTATTGCCGCCAACAAATTATTAGATTCATAAAGAAGGCGCAATGAAGATTTAGAATCAAGTTCATCAGCGATTAAAATCAAAAAAGTATCTTTATTTAATTGCTCATATTTGTTTATTAAAACTTGAATAGATTCTGTCAATTTATTTGAAATTGATCTAACCTTAACGATTTTTTTTGTTGGTAATAAATCGTAATTTAAAATTTGAGAAAACATGGTATTCAAAGCCGCAGGACTAGAAAAATCAATATTAATAATATTTTTAGCAAATTCTTGTTGTAAGAAGGCTGCTTCAATCTCATTTGATATATCGGCTTTGACTCCGTAATCTGGCCCATACAATAAACATGAAAAACTATTTTTGCCAATTGACGATACAAAAGAGGATAGTTGAGAAGCGGAAATTTTCATATTTTAATCTTTGATAGGCTTTTTTTGAATATCTTTAACATGAGCAAAAGGCATCTCAAAATCAAAAGTACGATAAGTTTGCATTAATTGCACTGGTTCATTTACTACCGACTTGGTTTCGATATCGTATTTTACCTGAACAAAACCAGTTAAAGGAAAATCTTTGCGCATAGGATATCCCTCAAAACCATAATCAGTTAAAATTCTTCGTAAGTCGGGATGTTCGCTAAATTCAATGCCATACATATCAAAAGCTTCTCTTTCATACCAATTGGCTGCTAAATAAATTTTACAAATGCTGGCAATAGATTCTCCTTCGTCAACAGCCACTTTTAGTCTAAGTCTAACATTGTTTTTAACGCTTAAAAAATGATAAACTATTTCAAATCGCTTGTCGTTTATTCCTAAATAATCTACTCCGCAAATATCAATCAACGTGTCAAACCAAAACGTTCCGTTTTTTAAAAAATTTATTAAATCAATTAGTTTTAATATATGATTTAATTTTAATACGACACAGTTTGGCTCATGTTCAAATATCTCAACTTCTACAAATTCGGCAAATTCCGAAAAGCTAACATATTTTTTTAACTCACCAGCAACTGTCATTGTTAAAATTAATCAGCTTTATTAATGCTTGTAACTTGATCTGGAGTAAGATCAATAGTTGTTTGTCTATCAAAAATGCTAACCGAAACAGTAAGAATAGATGTTTTGTCATCAATATTTTTAACTATCCCTTCAAATGACTCAAATGAACCTGATTTTACTTTGATTCTACTGCCAACTACAATATCTTGAGCTTTTTTAGCAGCAATACTGCTTTGGGTGGCATTGCTAACTATTTTTTCATACTCCTTTTCACTTAAGGGAACTGGCTTACCTTTAACCCCTCCTACGAAATTGCTTACTTTTGTACTCTTGACAACTGCCATCCATGATTTTTCATTCATTTTCATTTTTATCATAATATAGCCTGGATAAAGATTTTTATTAATCTCAGACTTAATATTATCTTTAAATGATTCGGTGGTAACCGAGGGAATAAAAAAATCTACAAAATCTTCAGGATTTACTCGATATAATTCCGCATTTTTTTTAATATTTTCTACAGCTTTATATTCGGACCCAGAATGCACTCTAATAACATACCAGCTTGCTTTTTCGACATTAGCACTATCGGCTTTAATTGACATAAAAATAAAATTTAACTTAAAATAGCAAAATTAATAAAAGTTACAAAAACCCAGTCTATTGATAAACAAAATAAACCAATAATAAAAATAGCTATAACAATTCCTATAGACATTGCTACTACTTCTTTACGTTCAGGGTACTTTATTTTTTTGAACTCTTCTAAAACTTGCTTTAAATAGTCTCCCAATTTTATAATCATTATTACTTAGTTAATTTAAAATAATTTTGTTTATTAGTGGCAGGGGCGAGGGGATTTGAACCCATAACCGCTGGTTTTGGAGACCAGAACTCTACCAATTGAGCTACACCCCTATTCCTTTTGTTTCGCTTATTTAGCATATAAGCATTATTATGTGATATCAGCCGAAGAATCATTTGCATTAACAACATCATCTTTAAATCTTAAATCAATACCTTTATCAATATCAGAAACCAATTTTTTACTTTCAGCTTTACTAAATCCCAAACCAGATTGTTGTAATCTTTTATCATAAAGAATCATAGAATCTTTTAAGTGATCGTTAACTTCTTTAGATTTTAGCACCATTCTTATATATAATATATCAGTTTTTGGGTCTTGCCATAAATGGGTTTTTTTTACTCCCGAAAGAGGTAAATCCCGAACTATTTCTTGACTAGCTTGTGAAAATATTTTTTGTACATCTTCAACTCCAGCAACTTTGGTTTGCCTAATAGCATCTTTTGATATTTTTGATACTTCTACTAAAAGCTGAGTAGCTATTTTAGTTCTTGCATCCATTTCAGCTTGCATCCATTGAATTCTTAAACCGCTTTGAGTAACATCACTCATTCCTACCGCAGAAATTTCGTCAGCATTTTTTGCTACAATATTGGAATCAAAAACCCATTCTGGTGCGTTAATTTCGGCTAACTTACCATATTTGCTTTTACATCCAGCTATTAAAAAGAATCCTATTAAAATAAATAAAAAACTTTTTTTGTTAAAAATCATTCTCATTACAAAGTAACTTATGCCGTTGTTTACGATAAAAATTAATCAATCTTATTGTCAAGTTATTATTTATTCATAGCAAGATTAAATAAATCCTATAAAATCGTTAATTAAAGTAAACAGCATCAGCGAACCCAATATAAACATTCCTATATAAAGCATTATTTTATAAGCTATCTGCGGCAACTTTCTACCGATCGATCCTTCGATAATATAAAAAAATAAATGACCTCCATCAAGCATAGGTATAGGCAACAAATTCATTAAACCCAAGCTAACTGAAATAAAGGCGGTAAATAATATTAATCCCATTATACCTTTATTAGCTGCGTCTGCAGAATGAGCGGCAATTTTTAATGGCCCTCCCAACTCACGAGGGCTACGATGACCCGTAATTATTTGCCCCAACGCTCTTAAAGAAGTAACGGAAATTCTATAACTTTCGGTTATTCCATATTCAAAAGCGTTTATTAATGAAAGCTTTAAAGTTTGAGGAGCTATTGCCACAATGCCCACATATTTTACCTTATTTTTTTTATTAGAATCGTCTTGTTTAATCTCTGGCTTTAATAATATACTACTAATTTTATTATTTCTATTAATTTTTAGAAAAATCTCTGGTTTTAAAGTCAAAGCTAGTTCATTTTTAATTTCTATAAAATTATCTACATATTTACCATTTATTTCTATAATTCTATCGCCCGATTGCAAGCCAGATTTCATAGCTGGGCTATTATCGGCAACTTTATCAATAATATTTGGTATAAAAACAATGCCATGAAAAAATGCTACTCCTGCAAAAATAAAAATTGCTAGAATATAATTAAACAAAGGTCCAGCAACAATTATAGCAAATTTTTGTTTTAAAGTTTTGTTATAAAAAGCTTTTTTATCGTTTTTATCAAGCTTTGCTTCCTCACTGGAGTTTAGACTAGCTGGATTTTCATCTCCTCTCATTTGAACATATCCCCCTAGTGGCAAAATTCGTAATTGCCATTCAGTGTCGTTTTTATCTTTTTTGCCAAATATTTTTTTGCCAAATCCTACCGAAAAAACATCTACTTTTACCCCGCAAATTCTAGCAATTATATAATGACCAAATTCGTGTATAACAACTACCCCACAAATTATAACAATAAAACAAAAGGCATAATATAAAATCATATCGCTTGCTTATAAAAGATTTAAATGTAATGTTTTATCAGTGATTAACTTAAATTAATATGCAAGCCTTAACTTCCATTATTTGTACAGTTTTTTATATAGGATTTATTCGTTTCGCACCAGGCACTTGGGGTAGCATAGCGGGAGTAATTTTTGCTATGATGGTACGCTTTGATCAAATTTCCATGATATTTCTTGCTTCAGCCTTATTTATAATTGGATATATTTTTTCGGATATTTATGCTCAAAAAACAGGAAAAACTGATCCTAAAGAAGTGGTTATTGACGAAGTAGTGGGTATGTTAATTACTCTTATTATCGCTTTTTGGTTTGCAGAAAATGTGTTACAAATATATTGCAAAACTTATATAGAATATTTTTTATTTGATATTCAATTATATAATGATTTAATAGCTTTGATAAGTATTATTTTATTCAGACTATTCGACATTGCAAAACCTAGTATAATCGGCAAAATAGATCGAACTATTATAGGAGGAATGGGAATAATGTTAGACGACGTGGTAGCTGGAGTATTTGCGGGGATAACTTTCATGATTATTTCTCCTTTTATATTGTTAATGTTAAAAATTTGGTTATAATTTAACGGATTTATTTAAATAACTTGCATAATAAAATAGGTTGTTTTTATACACAAAAATTGTGCCGGATTAGCTCATTTGGTAGAGCAACTGACTTGTAATCAGTAGGTGGTCAGTTCGATTCTGACATCCGGCACCACTTTTTAGGCTTTATTTTCCTAAGGCTATTTCAAAATGAAAGTCAAAAAATAAAAATGGTTTAAAAATCTTTTGGCTACCTATTTGCTACCTTTGAGATTAGCATGGGTTAAGCTATATCAATGGATAACTACTACATTTTCCAGTCATAATCGTCATATGGGGCTATAATTTCGTGGTCAACAACTCTAATTTCATAAGAATGCGTTCTTTTTGGTCTAGATTATACATTGACTATATCTTCTAAAGATTTTTGCTCTTTGGCTGGTGCGGTAGTTCTTTTAAGCGATAAAGAAAAATCAGGGTAATCTCTTTTAATAAAATGCCAAACAGGGGTAGGAACAATTGCTTTTCGTTCATATTCATAATAATGGTTTCTTCTTGTATTTGTTAAGTTCTTTTTTTGCGGTACAAGTCTAAGATTTCCTTTTGTGTAGTCTAGATTATTATCTATACGATCTATTTCTAGTTTTCGTAGTTGTGCAACAGTTAAATCTTTTGTCATTTACATCATGTAATTTATAAATTCAGGTCTTGAAAAGTTAAGTTGTATTCCACGACCTTCATATCCCGCATAGCCTCGACTTGCTTTATTGTTACATCTTTGGTGCATTGCATCATATCTATTCGCAAAAATTTCAGCTTTTTCGTTTATGTTTATACGAGAATTTGCTCCGTGCTTTATATTTCTCGAACACAAACATCCCGTTGATTTGCCTCTTATCAGACTAGATATATTAACCATTTTGGCTGTATTGCAATAACTGCAATACATCTCAATATATCGCATTCTATACTCCTTGTCTGCTTTAAAAAATTTTTTAACTTATTTTTCCTGTCGTACTAAAAGCTCTAAGATTAAGGGCGCTAACCTGATCTATTATATATCTTGGATGTAAATGTCCTGATTGAAACTTATATATCATATTATAAATAATTAAATTGTAAAATTGAATTTTGTGTTTACTCCTTTAGCCTTTTGTCTTAAGTCTTTTTGAAGCTCCTTTGGTAGCAATCCAAACTTTTCTAATAGCTCTTCTATAAAATGTGCTGCCGACGCAGCTACTTTATATATATCCTTACCCTCATTATAGATTTTTATCATATTTTTTTCATTAGCCATCCACGCACGTATTCTTAATTCTAACTGGGACATGTCTAGTTCCAGGAAATATATAGCCATCTCTAGGTATAAAATTTTTCTATACTGCTTTGCTAACGGTCCACGCTTTGGGATTTGCTGGCTATTTGGGTTCTTACTAGCAGTTCTACCAGTCACTGTACTACATAATGAATACCCAGGGTGCACCTTGTCCATTATATAAATGTTTTTAATATTCAGTAGGACCTTTTTTCTTTTCGTCATAAGGTTTCCCTATATATGTTGATGTCATTTTGCCTAGCTTTTTGAACTCAATTAATTTTTCTACAAATTCGTGATCTGAAAAATTATCTAATTGCTCGGCATCGGTAGAAGGAGTTTTATTGGTAGTTGTAAATTTTACAGGTTTAAGATCAAATCCCTCTTCGGTAAATAACACATCTACTAGTAAAGCAGCTCTGGTAAAACTTAGTTTGTCTACGTGTCTTTGCCTTATTGCTGTTGGTATCATATCTAGCGTTTTTAGCTCTAATTCCTTTGCTCTTTTTCTAAATGATATTCCCAGCTCTTCTAACGCTTTTGTATCTATTCTTATTCCGTATTTTTCTAGTACATTACCAAATACTAAGGTTGCTGATAGTGTTATTTTTTTATTATAATTTACTCTTTATAGAATCTGTATTTTTTCTTTTAGATAAATTATTTTTTGTTCTATAGTCAATCGAAAAATCATCTACCGATCTTTGTTTTGCTTTGGAAACATTGGAGCTCAAAAAAGCATTTGCTGGTCTTCTATTACGCAAAACCGTTTCAACTTCCAATGCTGTATGATGACTTCTTGAACCGCATAAATAAGTTTTACATAGTTGCTCCATTTGATAATTATTTGGCATTTTTCCATTGTACAAATTTGGATTACTTTTTATTTTTGCACTTATTTCATCCCATAAATTCATCATTCTAATGGCTGTTCCGCTTGGTGCGGCACATATTGGTTTGTTAAGGGCAATAGCCTCTAATCCAAATCTATCAATTGGATTTTCAATTTTCCCTAAAATATATTTTAAATCTTCTAAATTTGTAAAAGGTTTGCTTCCTTTTTTAATCTCTTTTTCAAATATTTTAATAGATTCTTCACTTGGCGCAAGTGGAGTTAATGCACCTCTGCCAGTTTCATGTTGCCTATATTGGTCTCCGTGTAGATTTTGTAGCCATACCTCTTTTGGAAAATCTTTTCTAAAAGACATTTCTTCATCTGCAATGTATTGTGAACGATTATATGCACCACCTAAAGCTTTAAAAAATGCCTTTGTTATATTATTGTCTTTTTTATTGCCAAATATATAGCTTTCATTATTTTTTATATCATCCCATATTTTAGCTATATCATCATTTTGTAAATAAAAAGATAAATCAAAATTATAATCATTATAAGCCATTTTCATGAATTCGTTTATTCTTTCTTCAAAAGGACTATAATCACGCTTAGACTATGCCTCTCTTAGATTATTTTGAGTTTCTTTTTGCATTTGGTTAAATAGAAGTCCATATCCATTTACAGAATAGTTTATTAAAGGTCTTTTAGGATCTAAAGCTTGATTTTTATCTGCATAACTTCTAAATATAGTCTTATCATGATCTAAAATGGAAGTAGCATAACTATCACTTTCAGAACTTATATCCGATTGATGGTTGAACTCATATTTTTCTTTTAATTTTTCATTCAGATAGCATGCAGAAGAAATAACGCTCATGCAAGAATCAAGATTAAAGCTATCAACATTATTTTCTACAATTTCACGATCAGTAAGATTAGGATATTTTTCCTTTAAAAGAAGTATTACCAATGCACCTGAATCTTCTTTTGATCCAGTTAAGTTAAATTCAATTCCACTTGCTAAAAATGCCTTTAATGCGTTTCTGGCGTGTTGCAATATTTCACCGCTATCATCAAATTTTTCTGTAAAAAATTGCTTTAATGATGTTGACGATCCAGCTACTTTGCGTAAACGTTGTGATATTTGACTATAAGCACTTTCATTTAATGTTCTTTGCGAAATTTTAGGATTAAATACAACGGAGTCAGATGGTAAATCAATTTTTTCAAAAATACCGTTTTGATAAGAAGATACGTATATATTTTTGCTCAACTGATTCATTATTTTGTTTAAAAGAATCTTTTTTTCATTATCATTTAATGGAGCTTCGTTGTTATAGAACAAAATATTGTTTTTCGCATCAATAAACTCTTTTATAATTAGATGATTAAATCCGTATCGCTTTATCTCTTCTAGCATTTTCTTACGTAATTGCATAAATTCTATACAGTACTTATTTGCTAACTGAACTTTTTGTAAAACTTCTTTCTTGTTTTTTTTATCATTAACATGTCCAATTTCTATTGATTTAATTTCCCAAGGAAACAAACGACCTATAAATTCATTATGCCTAAAACCATTATTTATATATTTAACATAATGAGATATAATTTCCTCTCTCATTTTTCGATATAAATCATTACCAATAACATCAAAATATGATCGATTTTCATTTGGTGAATTTTCTAAATAATGCCGGTATTTTTTACAAGCTTTTATTATATAAGGAGACACATTTGATTTTACTGTGCTATTAAGAAATTTTGCATATTTTTTATGTGATTCAAAAATCTTATCTTGCTTTTCCTTGCCAATATTTTTATCTGTTTCTTTTATAACATATTTATATAAATCTGCCCCTTTTTGTGGAATGGTATTTTTTATGCTTTCTATAAATTCATAACCTTTTTGATACAATTGCTTTCCTTGTAAATTATCGTGTAAAGAAAATTCTGTATATTTACCAGGCATTCCTAGATTTTTATTGTCACGTGTAACATCTGTGTCCCAGTCATTGTCCATATATTCTCCAAATTCTAAAAAACGTTCAAACAAAGGTTTATCAATCAATTTATCCTCTGCGTTATATTTAGTTATTAAGTCTCCGGTTCTACAAGTATGTAAACTTGCCGGACAAAGTAAGGTGATTGTTGTGCCAGTTCTAGATAAAGTTTCTTCTTTTGTTGGCTCGAATACAAGATTAGGCTTGTTTGCCCATCTATTTTCTATGTCAATTATGGAAGAAATTGATGAAAATCTTATTTGTGGGATAATTGCCGTTGATGGCGTTGTGAGTATATTGTCTTGTTCTCTGTTATTTGACAATATATCGAATTCCTCTTTTGGAGAACGAGAAAAAGTTCTAAAAAGTCTTATTTTTTTACTTCCATCTGAAGCTACTATATCCATCAATATATGTCCTATATTCAATTTCATTGAAGCTAATATATCATAGATAGTTTATAAATTCAAGAAATAAATTTATAATTTACAACAGAGCGAAATAATTAACTGCTTAAAAATTTGAATATAGCTCTCAAACTGAGATACTGCGTGGAAACGGGAATTGATAGGACTTATCAAAATACATATCACTACAACACCACTATAAACTCATTTTCTTTTGCATGTATAACTTTTATCACGCTAGTATTATTTAAAATGACAAAAGGGAATGATAACAACCATTCTCACTTGAGTTAAACGCTGATGCAATTTAATGCAGTAGTATGCTAGTATTAAACTTATAAAACATTAAGCCTATTAATTAAAGCTGGTCCTGTTGGCCAGAAATATAAAATGAATCAGTTACTTATAATTCCCAATTAAAACCTCACTCAGCTTTTTTTTATTCCTATTAACCTCAATTATATCTATACTGAGATTTTTAAATTTACTCTCGTTATATAGTTTAGTAATAAAAGGCGTGTAGTAGTTAGACATCATAAAAAATACTCCATCCCTATCAAGCTCCAATGCAAAATCATGTATCTTCCTTTGCCCTTCTTCTCCTGCGAGTTCAGAGCCGTAATTCAAAATAAGTGTTTATATATAATCGTTAATTCAGGGAGGATATGACAACCGAGTAACTCTTAATCAATTAGTCGGCGGTTCAAGCCCGCCCTGATCCACTCGTCTTTATCGAAATATTGCAGATTAAAAATTTATAAATTTTATTTATCAGTTAATTATAAAAATAAGTGCCAGTTGCTTTAGCTGTTTTAGAGAAAATAAGTTTCCTGGAGAAAATATGATGGGAGATTACATGCTAATGGATATGCGAAATTTATTTGTAAAAAAGTCACGAATCAATAGTAGTTTTGCAAAATCACAATTTTGAAATTTTAATGCAATCTGGTGCAATTGCATTATTACAAGACTTTACTTTAGAGGCAGTAACAACAATTTTATTGTGCGTATGAACGATTCTTTGAATTCTTTATTGATATTATTTGTAATAAACTTGGTTTGGAATATAATACAATAAAAAATAGTAAAAAACAAATCTTACATCATTCTGAACGTCAATTCGGTGCATTTTTATACTTATATCTTATATCATTTAAAGAATCAATATTTAACAATAAATGATAAAATAATAAGAGAGCAAAGAAATGGTTTTATACACAAAGGTATAATTCCCAATAAAGAAGAGGCAGAAAAATTTTGTGAAATGATTTATAGCGAAATTAGTAATTTACATAAGAAACTATCCGAAGATAATCAATATAATGATAGTATTTTAAAATTAACTCATCAATTAATTCAACAACGCCATCCTAATAAAAATATTCAAACCAGTATTTGTTTGGATAATTCATTTTTCAATATTATGGATGCAAATCAAAAATATAATTTTTATGAAGATTTAGAAAAATTAAAAATGTCGATAAATTATGATAAAAAAATTACGCCATAAAAAAATTTTTAATATTATCAAAAATAAATTTAATATCATTGCTAATATTAATTAATCCACGAAATTCAGAATCCCCTATCATGCTTTTGCTATAATAGCTCAAATGTTTTTTGGCAAAACCTAAACTTGTAATGAGACCATAAAATTTGGTAATACCATTGAACTGCTTAACCAGTGTTCTAGCAATTTATGGGTTAATTTGCAACAATAAACAAATAAAATTAATATTTTGTGCTAGATTTATTTAGTTGTGGCAATAAGTCTTTAATTTGGTTTAACTTTAAACTTATATTATTAATTTTATCTTTATCTTTTAAATAATAATAATTTTCTTCTGCTAGTTTCATTTCTACTTGTTTAACGCAATGCTTTATTAATAATTCTTTTTTTGACCAAATCTTTTCCGCAATTTTAACAGGATCTTTAATTATTTCTTTTAATTCATTGTATTCAATACCCATTTTTTTTGCTACATCGCAATCAATATAGGCTTCTTTTTTTCCTTGCAATAAATTATGTGTTCCTGATAAAAAATTATTTAATCCATCCACCGAAATATCCTTATAGGCATCTATTTCGTGCCCTGGTTGCACATAAAGACTTCCTTTTTCAGCAAAACATTTCTCGATATTTATTAAATCTTCTACCGAATTTCGGCGAACCCCTAATGCTACAGTATGACTAAATGAAGTTGAAGTAAAATTATGAGGGGTTATATCTTGACCACATGCAACTAATATTGCCCTTAAATCTTCTAATGATAATGATTTTCTTGCACCATCAGGGAAATAGTATAAATTTCTCCAGTGGGGTTGCCTATAGTCGAATTACGAACATTATCCATTGGTATTTCTAAATCTATTCTTTGACCTTGTACGGCAAGAGCAAGATTAATGTTGTAGCCTTTTTTACCCATGCAATATACATTCTTTTCCTGATCATCTTTTGTTTGATCGGTAGCTAAAGTCATTAATTTTGAACATAATAGCTGTTTTTGCTTACCCTCTTCATCAAGCCTAGAATATATATTATGTAAAGCTATATCCTCTTTCTCGGCAATTTCTTTTTGATACCGTTTTTCTATCTCTTTTGCTATCAAGCCTGGTTCAGATCCCGTCATTTGTCCGTATCCGCACAATACATGTCCTTCATCGGAGTATGCAATACGAGTATGGGGTTTAAAGCAGTCAATATCAACATTATGAAAAGGAGTATTGTCAATTCGTTTAACCCTAATACCAGATAAGCCCATTTCTACAAGATAAATAAGTCTTTGAGCATCATCATACGGCATATGATTTCGTAGTTTTTCGCTAAGTATTTCTTGCCGTATATTTGGTTTTGAATTTTTAGCACCCATATTTAAATAATAAATTATATTTTTTTAACATTGTGCCATAATAAGATTATTGTTATATAATTACAATTATTATATTAAATTCATATGCACCATTATTTTGCTAAATCTCAGTTAATATATAAATCATATTGACACGTATTTCTTTAAAGCTATATTTAGTTGCAAACTATGTTATATTTATTTGTATGAGCAATAATTCTAATTCCAGTAATTCCGTTAATATAACTCCATTGTTGCTAAGTTTACAACATATTAGACCTGCTGGTAACCGTAATAACTCTGCAGTTAATTCCTCTAAGGTGTCTCATAGTAATAATACAAATGATAATGATGCTCAATCGATAAATGATAATTTTTGGACTAGAAATCCAGGTTTAAAAAATAACGCTACTAGAAACCTACCAGTCCGTCCTTATAGTAAGAAAGATATTGGCAAAACATTAAAACAACCCAATACTGTAATTAGAGCTTTTCAACCAGATTGTAGTTTACATGATAATAATTTTTTTGACAACTCATTAAATTCTGCTGTATTTGCCCAAATTAAAAAAATACTCTCCCCATCAGATTATAAAGATTTTCTTAAGAATAAAGATGATCTTTCCAGTCCCTTAATTAAGGCATATAAAAAATTTGGTAAAAAGACTAGTTTTACCGAAGAAGAGCGCGACGCTTTATATTTAGCATGGATTCGTGATAGCCCTTTTTTAAATAAAAACTATACCAATGATCCACTAAAAATTCACGTAGCAAGCGCAAATGAAAATTCATCTCGATTTGGAACGAGCGATGTTAGTAAAATTTATGCACATGGTTTACCTTTCCCCTTTGAATCTTTCAATGGTAATGAATTTGAACCTAGCGATTTAAGCGGTCTAAAACAATCATTGCAGGATATTAGTAAAGTTGTAAATATTAAATTAGTTAGTGATCCCAGAAAAGCAAATGTAGTTATTACGTATGGGGTTCTAAAAAAACTTCAAGAAATAGTTAGAATGCGTGAAATGGTTGCAGGCATAACATCTGCACCTCAAATAATTAAAGGGCAAATTCACGCGCTAGTAGGATTAGAAAAAGCTGCTATCAGCATTTATAATGATATTGAAATGCATGAGTTTTTACATCTAGGGGCTGGTCATACTAGGGATAAGGGACCAGAAGGTATTGACTTGGGGCGTACTAACACTAAAATGGATATGATACGCGATGATTTAGCTGGAAATTTGGCTCAAAGAGGTTTAGAGCCTGATCATATGTTACCAAGTAGAGGTATTGCAGAGGTATTGGCTACCGATGGAAGAAGTACAAATTTATCAGCTAAATGTGATCAAGCATTAAAAAGTATAGGTATGATAGATTTATATAGCCTACAAAGAATGTTTGGAGCTCCTCAAGGAGAGGAGTGTACTTTATTGCCACAAAACTTAGTATCATTAACGCAATTTTCATATCGAAAAAATTTGGGTGGCAATAACCATACTAGAGATTTCAACGACCGCGTTATGGCTAACCATAATTTACAAAGGATTACTGATATAGAATTGAACGAAATTATTGGTGCAGCATTAATTGGTCCCGTTAGAAATAGTTTTATTAAAAGTGTGAAAGGTAACAAAACTTTAATTGATAGATATGATCGTTTTACCAACGATACATTAGGAGGTCGCGCCACTGCTAGTAAAATCGACGAAGAAGGTTTTATGTCAATTGGTCCTTCTCTAAGAGATATGTTAATTACAGGTCTTCGTAAGTCTAACAATATTAATGAATTGTTAAATTATACAATGTCGATATTTGAAAAAAAATTTGAACAAGATGGCATAAGAGTTTTTAGGGGGGTAGACGTAAAAAATAAATGCGTTAATATTAAGCCAGATGAATCTTATTATACAACAAAGCAAAAGGCGGCTTCTGCTTCAATTGCCTTAACGCTTATTGGCTCGGTATTTATAGTATGTCAAGAAATTATGAAACGGAGACAGGCACAAAATAGTGTACAAAATCCTGATCCCGATAATGATCCCTGGGGACTAGAAATGCAAGAATATACCTTAGGTAATCACAATGGTAATCCAAATCATGCGACTCCATTAGTTCATGATACTGTAGAAAATGATAGGCAACAAAACCCAGCACTACCATCAACCGAAGCAGATTCTTTTATGTCGACTACTTCTGGTAAATCAACATTTATTGGTGCAGAAGGAAGACGCATCGAAAAAGAAAAACGCAAGGCTGGCAAAATTAATTATGCAACTAATTACAGACCGCAAAATAATGATGAGAAAAGATTTGTGTTGTAAAAAATTATTAACTAAGCTAATATTTAAGAATATAAACTTGGTAATTAATATAAATATATAACTTTTTGATTAAAAAGTGATTACACTTGATTATAAGATTCATTTAGTTTGGTATATATGAATATTGTTTTTATAAAGTTTGAGAAACTTATAAATCAATAAAAAATCTAAACTAAAAAAATCTTTAATATTATCAAAAATAAATTTAATATCATTGCTAATGTTAATTAATCCTCTAAATTCGGAGCCCCCTATCATGCCTTTGCTATAATAGCTCAAATGTTTTTTGGCAAAACCTAAACCAGTAATGGGACCATAAAAATCGACAATAGCATTAAAATGTTCAGCAACTATTTTGGCAATTTGTTCGTTAGTAGGTGCTTCAAACTGATTATTTTTAATTTCTTCGGTAATTTGCTTTATAATCCAGGGTTTGCCATAAGAACCCCGCCCTATCATAACCCCATCAGCACCCGATAATTTTAAGGCTTCAATAGCATCGGCGGTGTTTTTTATATCACCGTTTACAATAACTGGGATAGAAACGGCGTTTTTTACATTTTTAACAAAAGCCCAATCAGCCGACCCAGTAAACATTTGCGTTCGGGTTCTGCCATGAATTGTAATCATTTGGGCTCCAGCATCTTCTGATTTTTTAGCAAGCGATGGTGCATTTAACAAGCTTTCATTCCAACCTATTCGGGTTTTTACGGTCACTGGAATATCTACCGCTTTTACCACCGCTTCAACCAAGCGGGCTGCAAAATCTTCGTCTTTCATTAAAGCGGAACCAGAAAAGCTATTGACCACTTTTTTAACAGGGCATCCAAAGTTTAAATCGATTATTATTATCCCTTTATTAAATCTTCTTGCATTCTGCGCATACAAGCCATTTTTAACCACAAAACTTCTAAAATAAACAACTTATATTAGTTACACAGTAAGGTGTTGTTTATATGTGTGTTATTGTTGATTTCGTTAAAGATAAAAAAATATTGACAATAAAAAAATTATGTTTTTAACAAAGAATGCTAGATTTTGGATCAGTCTAAAATTAGTGCTTTATTAAATTAAAGCAAACTATTAAATTTTAGTTTTAAAATGAGTAAATACATTACAAATAAAAACGAAACTATCAAACCATTCCAAATGCACGAGACGGATACTGGTTCTCCTTTTGTACAAGTGGCATTATTAACTAATAAAATTACTTATTTGACAGAACATTTGCAAGAGCATAAAAAAGATCATGACGCCCGAAGATCTCTTTTAATAATGGTTGCAAAGCGTCGCACTTATTTGTCTTACATATACAAAAATTTTGAAGATAAATATCTTCCATTAATTAAAACTCTAAAAATTCGAGATACACATAAAAATAATTAATTAAAAAGCTGATATGGCAGAAATGCAAACAACAGACATAATAAAATCCAACCATCCCAAAACCAAAAATTTTACTAAGTCCTTAAATCATGTTAATTTGCAAAAAAATTGGATTGTTATTGATTTAAAAGATGTAATTTTAGGGAGAGTAGCAAGCTTTATAGCTCACCGTCTCATAGGTAAGCATAGACCTGATTATACTGCGCATATTGATTGCGGAGACCATGTGATTGTTTTAAACGCAGACAAAGTTTTTTTAACAGGAAACAAAGAAAATGACAAAATATATCATCATCACACAGGCTTTGTAGGGGGAATAAAATCAATTACTGTTAAAATGTTGCGTCAAAAAAATTCACATGAAATTATTAAAAAAGCAGTTACAAGAATGTTGGGAAGAGGACCACTGGCTTATAAACAGTTAAAAAAACTTTATATTTATTCTGGATCAGATCATTCTCATTCAGCTCAAAAACCTATTTCAATTAACTTTTCTGAATTTAATAAAAAAAATAACAAACATTGATTTATTATTATAATGGCTACTGCAAAAAAAGAACAAATTATTCCTTCGCAAGTTGAAGAAAAAAATTTAAAAAAAATAAAGAAACCTTCTCAAAATTCAAAAAAAATTAAATCTCAAGATACTGATATATTATTAAAACCTATAATAAAAAAAACTATTAAACCAAAAAAAATTAAT
>JANYEN010000010.1 GCA_025363115.1 Alphaproteobacteria bacterium
TTGTGAGCAAAAGAGAGGCTTCTTTGGTCGAAAATTACAACTCTGTTTGCAGGTATTATTTGGCACGTTTGGTAAAAAACAAATTTTATAACAAATAAGAAGAATGCTAGACTAAGTATTGATATGTTGGTTTATAAGAAAATTAGTTGTATGATGGTGATGGTTTAAGATCATTACATAGTTATTGTTTTTATTTATTCTTGACAAGTTTGATTTCGAGGTAATTAAATATTTCATAACTTAGGTAATTGATATATGGCAAAAGCCGTGCTTTGTATTTTAGATGGATTTGGATTTGGAGATAAAAATGATTCTTTTAACGCTGTTGAGCAAGCCAATACTCCTATAATTGATTATTTAAAAAGCAAATATTCAATTGCCAATATCAAAACTTCGGGTAGTGCTGTGGGTCTCCCAGATGAGCAAATGGGCAATTCGGAGGTAGGTCATGTTGCTATTGGGTCGGGCAGAATTATTGAACAAATTTTACCAAAAATAAACACAGCTTTGCAGAATAATCAAGTTTATAAAATGCCCGCAATGCAAAAGTTTTTAAAAAATTCAAATACTATTCACTTAATTGGATTGCTTTCGGATGGGGGCGTGCATTCTGATGGAAAAAATATTGAATTTTTAGCCAATATGCTGAAAAAAGAAAATAAAAAAGTTTTTATTCATGCCATTAGCGATGGCAGAGATTGCCCACCTTTTATGGGATTACAATATTTAACAGATTTTAATAATAAAAATACAATAACTACTTTATGCGGAAGATTTTTTGCAATGGATCGGGACAAAAACCCGGAAAGAACTGAATTATATTATAATTTAATAACTTTGGGGCAGGGTATTCAAATAAGCTTAAAAGAAGGTATTGAAAGTTTTTATTCAAGAAAAATAACAGACGAACAGATTGAGCCTATAATTTGTGATTTGGATTATCAAGGAATAAAACCTGGAGATTCAATATTTTTTTGCAACTTTAGATCGGATAGAATCCAGCAAATTGCCCTTAAATTTGTTGAAGATAACCATTTAAAATTAAATTCGGTTTTATTTATGACTGAATATTTTAATGAAGCGCAAACCAATACTTTTGCATTAAAACCTGATATTTTATTTTTAAAAGAAAATATTAAAAATACGTTATCTGAAGTTTTGTCTAATAATAATTTAAACCAACTTCATATAGCTGAAACCGAAAAATATGCCCATGTTACATTTTTTTTTAACGGTGGTATTGAGCAGCCTTTTGCCAAAGAAGATAGAATTTTAATACCCTCTGCTAAAGTAAAAACATATGATTTAAAACCAGAAATGTCTTGTTTTGAAATTATCGAAACTGCAATAAAAAATATTGAAAAATATGATTTTATTGTACTTAATATAGCAAATTGCGATATGGTTGGGCACACTGGCAATTTTGAAGCTACTAAAAAAGCAGTAGAATTTGTGGATAAAAATCTTCGTTTTTTAGTTAATAAATGCGAGCAAGAAAATATTTCTCTTTTAATTACTGCTGACCACGGCAATGCTGAATGTATGATGGATAAAAATAATATTTTTCATACCCAGCACACCACTTTAGATGTACCTTTAATTTTAGTTGATGTAAAATATATCCTTAACAGAAAAACTGGAAATTTGTCCGACATAGCTCCAACTATCCTAAAAATATTAAATATTGATAAGCCTCATGAAATGACGGGGGTATCTTTTATTTAATTAATTTTTGTTTATAATTGGCAATGGGAGCAATAAAAAGTGCCTCTATTTTTTTGAATTTGTTTTTTAATTATATTATTGCAATTTTTGCAAGGGTTACCATGTTTTGCATAAACGGCATGGAATTCTTGAGCTTTTCCTTGGCTTCCATCTGGCAATTTATACCCTTTATCATTTAATGTTGAACCGTTATTTTTTAAGGCTCTATTTAAAATAAAATCGATAGAATTAGCAATTTTTTCAGCTTCATTTGGGATTATATCCGCGCAAATTTTAAATGGGTTAACTTTTGCGTGCCATAATATTTCGGAGGCGTAGATATTGCCAATGCCAGCAATTTTATTTTGTGCATTTAATAAAAAATTTTTAATCTCGCTGGTATTTTTATTCAGCATTAAAAGTAAAGTTTTAGAAGTAATATTGCCATTTAAAGCATCAATGCCAGTTATTAAATGATTTACATTTAAATGAATTTTCATAGTAGCGAATCGGCGGGGATCAAAAAATAGAAGAGGTTCCTGGTCTTTAATTAAAAATTTAACATATAAGTGTTTATCGTTATCTTTTCCAATTATAAATTTTCCACTCATCATTAAATGAGTCACTAAATTATTGTTATTATCAAATTCTGTAATAATATGTTTACCTATTCTATAAAATCTATTTATTTTAGCTCCCAAAATAGAATTAAAATTTGAAGTTATTCCACGGGGCAAGCCTTTGATGTGAATTTGATCAAAAGTTTCCACATCTTCTAATATGCTACCGTGATAACGATTATTTAATATACGGGCTACGCTTTCCACTTCAACTATTTCGGGCATTTTTAAAAATTTTATAATACCATACTATTAATATTATAAAAAAACAAAATACAATACTTAAGGTGTTTATTGTGGCAGATATATAAGAATCTTGATTGGCAATTATTCCGTTAGTTAAGTGGAATAAAATTAATGCCAAAGAAGCTAATAAATTACTAATTGACATAACGGTAGCTCGCAAAGTTGAGCTGATAAAAGACTGCATTTTTGTGGTAATAACTAAATCTATTAATGTAAAAAAAATCAAATAAATAGATATCGAAATAATAGTAAGATTAATATTTATTGCCGCATTAATTATTATTAATAATACCAAAATAGGTATAAGAAAAACAATACAAGTCATGGATATATAAGGAGTTGCATATCCCGAAATAAGATTGCTAATTATTCTTATTCCAGACACAACTCCAACAACATAAGATACTCTTTCAGCTCCATAATTATGGTCGTTCATAAGTACGGTATTTAAATCGAAGAAAAACATAAATAAAGCAGTTGAAGAAGCAAGTAAAACAACAAAAAACATTATTTTAGGATTTTGTATACAATCGAATATAGACGCTACCGTTACCTTAAAACTATTTTTTTTAATTAAAAAAGAGCTTTCAATTTGACGATTTTTATATTTTGGTAATTGCATGCCTATAAAAACTGTAACTAACATCATAAAAAGACTTAAAACAATAGCCATATCTAGGCTTCCAATAATATATAATTGTCCTCCGACAAAACAAGCTATCATTATGGCTAAGTTTTGCATAACATAATATAAGCCCATAAATACTGAAAATTGTTTTTCGCTTTTTTTAATTCTTAAAAAATCATAAGCATATGCTCCCACGTGACCAAAAAAACAACTCATTGACATTCCCCAAAGAGCCATTCCAATTGCAAAAGATATAAAAGAGGGTTTAAACCAAAACAAAAATAACATTGTAGCATTGAATATAGCGCCTAATATTAGTATGCTTCTTCTGCCATAAAAATCAGCTATCAAGCCACTTGGTATGTCAAAAATCATTTTGCTGGATTTTTGGATAATTAATAGTGTGGCAATTGATAAAGGCGACATTCCATGATCTTTAAAGATCAAATTATAGAGTGGATATATTGCTATAAAATCGCTGAAGAAAGCAAAACACAGCCCTACTTTGTAGAATCTGCTTACCTTGTACATAAAAATTTTATGAAACTAAATCTAACGACCAATATGCCATACTTTAATAGTCAAGCAAATAAAACATTATTATTGTGGCTTTTGCATCTTTTTTTTTGTTTCATTTAATTTTTTTAAAACTTCTTTATATTCTTCTTTAGATTCGATGTAATCAGTGATTATAATTCCATTTAAATGATCAATCTCATGTTGAATGCAAGTTGCATTTAAACCATTAAAACTTTCTATTTGTTTTTTTCCGTTTATATCCAAATATTCTAATTCTATTGACTCGGGGCGATAAATTGTTATTCTTTGAATGGGCACCGAAAGACACCCTTCGGCAAACTCCGATATATCTTTCGACTTTTTAATAATTACGGGGTTAATAAAAAAATATGGCAATTTATTTTCTTCTGGATTATCCATAACAAAAAATCTTTTGGATATGCCAACTTGAGGTGCCGCTAACCCTATGCCATTAGATTCGTACATTAAATCTAGCATTTGCATTAAAATTTTTTTTAATTTCTCGTCTATTTTGTTAACTGGTTTGGCTATTTTCTTTAAAATCGGGTCTGGTGCTATGACTATTTTTAAAATCATAATTTAAAGTTTGTTAATTAACAGTAATGAAATTTTTAATTTATTTTATTAATTATCAATATAAATTTAAATATTTTTCTTGTAAATTATTTTTTAACTATTTACGTAATTTAACGAACTAAATAAGTAAAATTAGTTTATTATTAATAAATATTTAAATAATATATGAGTAAAACATCTTTAGTTTGCAAATACGAATCACTTTTGATTGATAAAAATGCCCAAACCAAAGTTATTCCAAGTTTTAGGGCTGGAGATAGCATTGCCGTTACGTTAAGAATTTTAGATGGTGCATCCGAAAGAGCTACAATTTTTCAAGGTGTTTGCATGGCAATAAGCAACAAAGGTATTAATTCTTTTTTTGTTTTGCGTAAAATATCAGCAGAAATAGGAGTTGAGCGAATTATTCCATTTTATTCTCCTCTAGTTTCAAAAATAGAAGTGGTTAGGCATGGCAAAGTAAGAAGAGCTAAATTATTTTATTTACGTAAACTTAAAGGTAAAAAAGCTAGAATTAAAGAAAAAGTTTCTTATAAACCAAAAGAAATTGCTGTTAAATAAAATTTTTATGACTGAACAATTTCATTCGACTACCATACTTTGCTTAAAAAAAGGTGATAAAACCATCATGATGGCCGATGGACAAGCAAGCATGGGGTCTGTTGTTGTTAAAAGTAATGTTAAAAAAATTATAAAAATAGAAAAATTTGGAGTTTTGGCAGGAATGGCTGGTTCGGCTACCGACGGACTAATTTTAATGGAATTAACAGAAAAAAAATTAAATCAATATTCAGGTCAACTTGTACGTAGTGTTATTGAAATGTGTAAAGACTGGAGAACTGATAAATATTTAAAACATTTAGATGCTACAATTATAGTTGCAGATAAAAATAACAGAATAACTGTCAGCGGTAACGGAGGAGCCATAGAATCGGATAGTAATGTCTGTGCAATAGGAAGTGGAGGCAATTTTGCACTTGCAGCTGCTACTGCTTTGATGGATATTGAAAATCTTGATGCCAAAGAAACTGCTTTAAAAGCTATGAAAATTGCGGCGGATCTTTGTATTCATACTAATCATAATTTTATCGTTGAAGAAGTTTCTTAAAAGTTGCAAAATACTAAAAATTAAACAAAATTTATATCCCTTTTTAAATCAACTCATGAATAGTCTTTTTGGTTTCATATTTTTTTTTAAATATTTCATAAAATCAATATTTATTGCATTTTTATTTTTTATTTCTATCGCTAATTCTTATGCAATTGATAACAAACAAAACAAATTAACGTTATTTGGAATAGCTTATTGTAGTCCTTTTACCGATGGCGATAAATGTTATGATCAAAAAGAAAGATTTAATTTTTATGGCAAAGCCGTGACTGGTCCTGCTTCCTATTTTGTACAATCCAGAGCTTATTCAACTATAGATTTTGGATACGGTCTTGGTATTGAATATTTTAATAATAAATTTTATGCAGCTTTTGAAATCGGCGGAGATCATTATTTGTTAATTCCTAATATGATTCATTCGGCGCAAATAAAATTTATGGCAGGTATAGCAGATGAATTTTTTTCAATTCCAACCAAAATATATGGTATGGCAATAGTAAATTTAGGTAAGTTAGTTATTTATAAATATGACCCTCAAAATCATTTGAAAGAATCTTTTTCTTGGACTGTATTATTTGGTCCTGGAATAGCTTTTAAACCTTGGAAATCAATACAACACCTAGAAATTGGTCTTGAATTAACTGCAGGTATTACCCAGTTGCCTGGTGTATCTAATGATGTAATTCCAGTATTTAATCCAAATTTTTTTCTTAAATTTCTTTTTTAAAAAAATTTGTCGATTAGAGCGAATTTAAAAATGTTATTAATTTGTTAAAAGAACTTGTATTAAGAAAAAAATAGAAAACTACAATCCTTAATAAGATACACAATGTCTTAAATGATAATATTTTAAAAGATATGACTATTAGTAATTAGCAAATAGCTTTGCTGGAGAATGCTATGATAAAAATTTACAGTCCGTTGTTAAAGGAAAATCAAAAGCATCTACCTAAAATTTTTTAACAAAATCTTATATAAATTCTGCCCTCCCTTTTTATACCTGAATTCACATTCCTTTAAATGCGATAAAAATGACTTCTTTGGTATTCCTAAATTTTGTTAATATCACGTATACAAAGCTTAAAAAGTTCTCTATGTCATTAATATTCAAAATTATCAAATAACCTAATAAAAAGTATTTTAATTATTAAGCGGTTCAATTATAGCTATAACACAAATCTTTTCTCGTTATTATTTTGCGGTCTGTAATTAGTTGTATAATTAATTTTGCCAGCCTTGCATTTCTAGTCCAAAAATTATCATATAACTTAAAATATATTAGGGGTAAAAGTTATTCTAAATTGTTGCAGTATATCATATGGTTGAAATAATATTGGTTGAGCATAATCTATTCGAATAGGACCAATAGGACCTATCCAGGTAAAACCCACTCCAACCGCTAGTCTTAAGGCTGAATTATCAATTATTCTTTCGGTATTGGACGCTCCTCCATTATACTGACTTTGCCCATCAAAACCAAAAGCTGTACCAAAATCGCAAAACGCATAAGCTCTAACCATATGTTCTTTGGGGATAGGAAGAGGGAAGGACAGTTCGATGCTACCAACTGCATAATTATTGGCTTTTATTCCCGATTGATAAAAATTACTTCCATTGCTATTTATTTCTACTGCTGGACCTACTCCTAAAAATGAAAACCCCCTAAAATTATAATAACCTACGGCATATCGATTTTGCCACAAAACTGAATCTCCTATGCCCTGAATTGTACCACCTTGAAAAGCCACAGTTAAAATAAAATCTTCATTAATGGTAGGAGTATAAAAAGCCATCGATAAATCATTTTGAATGTATTTTTGCCCTCCTATACCAGTATAACCAGATAATGAATTAGTAAATTTTGCTAAAAATCCTTTAGTGGGTAATAAATGACTGTTGCGATGGTCAAGAACTAAAGTATGAGATAAAATATCGGCTAAAGCATAATTACTCATCGCATTATATAATGCAATTCCGTTTGGTAAACTAGTACCGTTGCCAAGCCTAGAAGTTGACCCAGTGTCGATAGCTAGACGATTTTCTTGAAAGGTAAAACCCCAATATTGATAAAGTCTTTCTACAACTTGATAACCTACGCTTACCCCTAAAGCCGTAGTTACGCTACTAAATGGTAAATTTATTGAAGGAGAACCAAATTGCGTATTACTCACAGTAAATGATAAAGAAATATCTTTATCTAAAAAGCGTGGATTGGTAAAAGTAGCTGAATATTGAGTCATGAAAATTGCTTTAGTAAAACCTACCGAAGCATTATATCCTCTTCCAAATAAATTATTTTTAGTTAACCCAACTCCAAAAATAAGACCTCCAATTGAAGCGTATCCAGCACTTAAGTTAATTCCATCGCTTCTAGTTCTTTCGGTTATTGCTATTTCTAATTCCACGGTGCCCTTAGAAGTATATTTTTCTTTTATTTCAACGTTATCAAAATAATCCAGCATATAAAGTTTATCTTTTGACTGTTTAATAAGTTCATCCCGATACAAGTCACCTTCTGCTATTAGTAATTCTCTCCTTATAACTGCATCATGAGTTTTATAATTTCCCGATATTTCAATTTTATCAATATAAGATACATTAATTGGCTGAATCTCGTAAATAATGGATGCTACTTGATCTTTTTTAGTAATAATTGGAATAATTTTTGCATTTAATAAGCCTTTATTAGATAAAAATTTATTGATATTTTTTATGGTATTGTTAATTTTAGACTGCTGATATAATTTGCCTTGCTTATTTTCAATTAAATTTACTGGCACTTCGCTACCAGGAAAATTAGTTATTTTACTTTCTATTTTAGAATCTCCAAAACTGTATTTTTCTCCTTCGTCAATAAAATAAGATAAAGAAAATTGCGATACTTCTTTATTGTATTCGGCAGTTGTGCTGGTAACTTTAAAATCTGCAAAGCCTTCATCCATATATGCCTCAATTATTGTATTTTGGTCGGCATTTATTTTTTCTTCAGAATAAGTATTACCATAAGAAAATAAATCCCACCAAAGTCTACCTCTTAAACTTATTTTTTTAACTAATGAAAAATCGTTAAAAAAAGAATTGCCTATAAAAATTACCTTATCTACTTGTGCTATATTTCCTTCGTCTACATCAAAAATTATCTCTACTCTTCTTTTATCCAATACTTTTACTCTGGGGGTTATAGTTGCAGTTAAGCTACCACTTTTTATAAAAAACATTTTTATTGATTCAGCGTCAAATTTAATATTATCTTTAGAATATATTCCACGTTCTTGAGTATGCATAGCTTCTTTTAAAGATTTTGCAATACTGCTTTTTATACCATTAAACAATACTGAAGCAATAATTGGATTTTCTTTTACATCAATCTTTATAATTCCTAGGTTAAAATCTATGGTTACATTAGAAAAAAACTTTGTTTTATATAATTTTTTTAACCCTTCCGATAAATCATAATCGTTAATATCTTGGTTAATTTTAATATCTAGATAATTTAAAACTGTAGAAGTTTCAATTCTATCCAGTCCATTAATTTCAATTTTTTTTACTTGAGTGGCATTAGCTTGGATTGAAAATAAAATTAACAAACCTAAAGTAATAATTTTTTTTACCATTGGTCTAATATTTTTTGATAGTCTCTACCCATTTGAGATTTTGTAAAAATTTGGTATCCAGTGTCAGTTACTCCTACGGTATGTTCAAATTGTGCCGATAGAGTTTTGTCCTTTGTTGTTACGGTCCATCCATCTACATTCGATAATAAAACTTGCCAATCGCCAACATTAACCATTGGTTCAATTGTAAAAATCATGCCAGGTTTAAATGGAATATCTGTGGTTTGGGTGCGGTCATAATAATGTGAAACACTGGGCGGAGCATGAAAAACCTTACCAGTACCATGACCTCCATAATCGTGAACAACTTCAAAATCTTGGCTTTTTACATACTTTTCAATGGTTTTACCAATATCACTAAAAAAACCTCCTGGTTTTACCGTTTCAATTGCCATCATCATAGCTTTATAAGTAGCTTTAACTAAAAGTGCCGCTTTAACAATGGTATTTTTTTTTTGAATAAATGAATCTCCCACTGCAAAAGTTCGACAACTGTCTCCATGCCACCCATCAACTTTTGGGGTTACATCGATTCCAATAATATCGCCGTCTTTTAATATTTTGTTAGCCGACGGAATCCCGTGACAAACAACATGGTTAACCGAAGTACAAATAGACTTTGGAAATCCATGATAACCTAAAGGCGCGCTGATTCCTCCGTGCTTAATTATAAAATTATGGCATAAATCATTTAATTCTAAAGTAGAAATGCCAGGCTTTACAAAATCTTCTATATAATCTAAAGTATCGGCAGCCAACCTTCCTGCAATTTGCATAGCTTCAAAATCTTTAGCTGTATGCAAAATAATTGGCTTGATATTCATTTTTATGTTTTTTAAACAAAGTAAACAAAAGCCTTAAGCATTAGTTTTTTATTTTTCAAGTAGTATATTTTTGATTTGATTTTGAAAAATAATCTAATTAAATAATAAAAATTAATATTTAGATTGTCGCACAATAAACTTTATTTTATATTAATCTAAGGTAATTAATTTTGTTTTTTAATTTTTTTCGTTATTAACGCTTGTTGACTGGTTTCACTTTTCTGACCTTTCCAATCTAAATAATCCAGTCACCCAAATCTGATTTGATGGATTTTTGGATTTATAATTTGAATTTTATCAAAATTAACAATCAAATAATATCCAAATTTATTTTTACCGCCAATAGATTTATTATAGCTTAGATTGCCGCAAACAGATTTTTGAGAAGATGTTTTAAGTTGCATCGAATACAAATCATCATATAAACATACAATATTTTTTTGGTTGTCAATGTCTTTACAAAATTCTTTAGTATTTTTTTTGTATATATTCTGGAATTATATCATGCAATAATGCGCCAGTTGCCTGAGGGGGGATATTGATTTTATAAGAGCATTGGTGATATCGATCCATTTATCTATTTGTGCATCAAATATGGGGTATTTGACATAAAATTTTGATAT
>JANYEN010000055.1 GCA_025363115.1 Alphaproteobacteria bacterium
TCTTGTTCTGTTTTAAAAGTTGTGATAATGTTTATTAAATTCATATTTTTCTAGTATTAAAATCAAACGTTAATACTATAGTATATGTTGTTTTTTAATTGTCAAGTCCAAAAGTGTACAAGTCGGAAACATAATAATGAAAGAAAAATTAATTTTTTTGTTGGATATAATTAGGTCATATAAATATTATTATATTTTGATGTTGCAAGCTCCTATTATTGGTGCAACCCAGATGACTATCAATGGTTATATATTAAAAATTATTGTCGATAATTTTTCTGTTAACCCAGTATGCTATACAAAAATTATTAAACTATGTTTTTTATTTGTAATATATTTGATGGCAATGGAATTATCCTGGCGCGTATCTCAATATGGATGGATAAAAAGCCAACCCTTTATTAAAGCAAATATAGCAATAAAAGTTTATGAACATATACAAAATCAATCTTATGAATTTTTTCAAAACGTACAAACTGGTTTAATAGTCAGCAAAATCAAGGGTATCATTGAAGGATATAGTAATTTATGGTCAACTATTCATTATAAATTAATAAACCGTATATTACGCATATTATTTGCAGTAATAAGTCTTGTGTTCGTAAATGTTAATATTTTTATTATAGTATTAATTTGGTTAATCATATTTTTTATGATTATGATTAAAATGTCTTTTACCTTAAGCAAATTATCAGCTGAAAAAAATGAGTGGCATCATAAAATTATGGGATTAATTGCTGACAATATATTAAATATTTATACATTATTTAACTTTGGTAGGAGAAAATTTAAGCTGGCAAATATAAAGAACCATTTATTAAATAAACAAATAGCAAAAGATTGTCAAGAAATAAAATATTCATTTAAAATGGCAATTATTGGAGGTATTTTATATTTATTTATTCCCATAGTTCTGTTTATTTTTATAATTTATTTACATAGTCGCAATATTATTAGCAACGGCGATGTGATTTTTGTAATTAGTTTGTCATTTTATATTGTTGATTCTGTTTTACATCTATTGCCTGAAATTACAAATTTCGTAAAAGATATGGGAGATTTTAGTGCTTCATTTACTATTATGCAGTCTTTGCCTAAACTTTTAGATAAAGTAGGATCAAAAGATATAAAAATTCATAATGGCAATATTATATTTAATAATATATCATATTCGTATAATAAAGATAAAATTATTTTAAATAATTTAAATCTATCAATTAAAAGCGGACAAAAAGTAGGAATAGTAGGTAAATCAACGCTAATTTCTCTTTTAATGAAAAACTTTTAGCTAATAGCGGAGATATTATTATTGATTAATGTAGTATTTACGATGTTACATCAGAGTCCCTTAAAGCACAAATTGGATTGATTCCTCAAGATATAATGTTATTTAATAGAACAATTATGGAAAATATACAATGTGCAAAGGAAAGTTGCTATATAGCAGAAATAGAGAATGCAGCTAAAATTGCTAATATTCATACCTTTATTGATTCTTTACCAAATAAGTATCAAACAATGGTTAGTGATCGCGGTATTAAATTAAGTGGTGGACCAAGGCAAAGAATAGCGATTGCCCGTGCGATATTAAAAAATGCACCTATTTTAGTATTAGATGAAGCTACCTCTTCTCTTGATACTTTAACAGAATCTGAAATTCAACAGTCAATCAACATTTTATTGCAAAACAGCAATATTACTGTAATTGTAATAGCGCACAGATTATCTACTATTAAACATATGGATAAAATTGTAGTTCTTGAAAATAGGCAAATAGTAGAAAAAGGAGATTTTCTAAAACTGTTAAATAAAAAAAAGGTAAATTTAAGGAATTATGGGATCATCAATCAAATGGAATGATTTCTTAACTACTCAAGTTTTAATTTTTTCAATGCATTAATATCCTCTTTTTCACTACCTCTGCCATAACTTGACAATAAAACACCAAGGTTCAATTCGTGTCCGATGTTTTCATCAAAAGCAACCAAGGCAACGGTGTCTTTGGTTTCCATAATAAATCTTGTTAAAGTTTTTCTGAGCGTGTGTGGGTTGTTATAAGGTAAATTATTAGCAATAAATGTCTTTTTAAATATATTGCGTAAAGTCTGTGGTTCTTTTATAATATTTTTTGATAAAACGAAAACAGAATTACTATTTTCATCAAAACCGGGATTTATACCCGGAAATAAAGGGTCTTTTTTATCAAAACCAAGCTCTATTAATTCTTTTTGCCAGTGTATAACATTATCAATAATGTCTTGCAAATTACCCATAAAAACCCATAAAAAATGATTTAATCAGCTTGCCATTTTTTGTGCCGTGTTTTTGTACAAAACAATAATAATTATGGTTTTTATCTTGTTTTATATCTTCAATTAGCGCATTTTTTAGGGCGGTTATTCTCGGTGTCGTTAAAAAAGCTAGGCTTATTAAGGCTTTGTCTCGCCTTTGTATTTGAGTTTTGTTTGGCATACTGCGAATTGTAGATAAAATCTCGGTAACTGTATATTTTTCTGTTTGATTACTCATTCCGCCTCGTTTGGTTTCGTTTTTTGATAAAACAATATAAGCAACATCATTTTTCTTAATGTTTTTAAAACCGTTTTCATTTGCTAGTCACGTAAAAAATATTCTAACATGCGAGGTATAGTGTAAAATAAGCTGTTTTGAAACTATCCTGCCAGTTTTTACATTTTTCTTGTTTGTAATGTATATAATAAAATTAACCGCTTGATTTTCATTAAATGTTTTAAAATTTTTAAAATTTGTTGAAATTTCAAATTCGTTTATAGCATTTATATATTGAATAATTGTTTTTGGGTCTTTTTGCATTTTTGTTAAATGTCTACGAAAAGCGTATTTTACAACTTCATTCTCTTTATTAATTTTTTTTGGCTTTAAAACCATTTGCTCACTTAACATAGTTTTTGGTTCGTTAATAGAGTGAGCATTTGAGATAGAACATAAACTATTACTACGACTAGTTTCTATATTAATAATGAGCACTTTGCGATGCTTGATTTGTAGCCACTTGGTGGTTAGTTCTTTTAACAATAAATTTTTGACTTTGGGCTTCTTCAATTTCTACTTCCGATAATTCATAAGTTCCCATAACTTGCCTCCATTTATCTTGATATGATATTTTAGTTAAGATATCATGACTAAAATTTTTATCAATCCAGGCTGTAATATAAGGAGTAAGAGTAGTAATGAGCTGATCTTGATGATAATCTTCTTCCCACACTCCTCTTTCTCCAAAAAACTTTTTAACTGAAAACCAATTTAGTTTCATCAATTGCCCTATAACATCATTATCCATTTGCTGTGGCGTAATATTTAATTGTTTATCGGTAACAATAACAATTGGTGGCGGGCTGGCAATTGCATTAATAGGAGTAGTGGGATACATTTTTTGTAAACATTCTTTAGCTACCAAACAGTGAGTAGCTACCACTAAACCACGCTCAGCTTGCATTTTACCTTCGGCATATAAATGATTCAAATGTTCCATGGTAGATTTATAAATTTGAGATTGAGGAGTAATATTATTTTTTATAAAATATTCTTGTGCTGCTCCATATAAATAAGGCATTAAAGTATATATTAAATCATTATCAGCGCATTTACAATATTGGGCAGGAAAGCGAAAAGCTTTTTGTATTGATGATAAAGCGTCCGCTGCTTTAGTTTCTAATACTCGACCAAAATCTCGATGTTTTTCTTTATTATTAAAAGCATTTACCAATTCGGGTAAAACTTTTGTGATATCAAAAGAACCATGAGGTAAGCAAAATCCACGTCTTCTAAAATATTTTAAACTTTTAATTTTTCTCATGTCCGCAGTATTTTGTGTAAAATTACTAGAGGCTGTTGCTTCTTCAGAATTATTAAGCGATTTATTAGCATTCAAATTATATTTATTAATACAAGTTTCTAACAATTGCCTAACAGCATTTAGTTTGGCATCTGTTCCGCACTCTTCGGTGGTTATATCGGCACAACAAAGCAACCTCATTATTACCGATGGCTCTGCCAAGTTATTAGCTAAAGGGTTTATAATGCCCATCTCAGACAATAATTTATGCTCATTTGGGCTTAGATCGTAATCGTTATTTAATATTTTATTTAATAAATTCGGAAGTGTATTAATAAAATCGCTATAATCTTTATCAAAATCAAAAGATGGCACAAATACGCATTTACTATTTACAAATTTGTAAAATATATCGCAAAGTTGGCTGTATTGAGGCAAATGCTGTTGCTTTTTAAGCCAATTTTCAGAATGAAAAGCTATGTTTGCAAGCATTCTAAAAGAGTTTGTTTCCATTGTATCAAAATGAATATTAAAAAAATTCAAATGCTTTGCAAGTATATTTTTTTTAGTTAAACCCTCTAAAGCTTCAATAATTTCTTTATCAAATTTTTCATTTTCAGGGATTGATTGTTCTAATGAATATACTGAAGCTTCTTCTAGAGCAGAACAATCTAATTTGGATGCTCTTTTTAATACATCTTCAAAACTATTATGACCTAATACGCTATAATGGGTTAAATCTCTTACTTCTTTAAATTGCAAATCAAGCATTTTTATTTCATCTGCCGTAAAGCCATATGTATCCTTCATTTTTGTTATAATTTCGTATAAGCTATCCACTCCAGGCATTTCATAATACCATAGCGCAGTATTGAGCAAGCCATATAAACGAGGCAGCAACTGCATAAGTAAATTTTTTTCTAATATTGAGCCTGGCTGAATTTCACTAAAGCTTATGTTTTTAATAGCATTTGCACTAGCAACATTAGTGTTTTCCATATTCATTCCTGCGGAAATGTTTATTTTGTTAAGACCAGTAGAGTAACGTAACACGCCACCCATAGCTATTTGTCCAAGCCTAAAATCTTCTAAAGTAGCCAAACGTAACCAGTTACGGGGCTGGATAACGTACTCAATAATCCTTGATAATATAGCATGACGCAAAATAAAATCATATTTTGATACTATTGCAAAAGGAGGATATAAGCTATATTTATCATTATTTTCTATGTTTTCTACACTTTCACGTTTTTTTTCATTTTCTGCATTTTCTGCATTATAATTTGGGTTAGTATTGTACATATATTATTTGTTATAACCTAAACTTATCCAATTCTATCTATAAAAATATAAATGTAAAATGTTTGCAAAATAATCTTTATCTAAAAGTAAACAAAAGTATTTGTACACGTAATGCGTTAAATAAGGCAATATAATTCATAAATTGACTTTAATAATGACAGTAAAAAATTAAAAATAATTTAGATTAATTTTGATGATAAATTTAACAAATAAAGTAGCTTTAATTACTGGCAGTTCACGTGGAATTGGACTTAGCACGGCATTGCACTTGGCTAAACAGGGAGCTAAAATTATAATTAATTATACAAATAACCACGAAGCTGCTGAAAAAGCTCAAGAAGAAGTTGAAAAATTAGGTTCCGAGGCTATTATAATAAAAGCTAATGTAGGTAAGGCGTCGGATGTTTTGGCTATGTTTCAACAAAGTCTTGAACATTTTGGTAAAATAGATATTTTGGTCAATAACGCTGGAGTAGGCACTATTAAACTACTAAAAGATGCTACCGAAGAAGAATTTGACAATGTATTTAACATAAACGTTAAGGGTGTATTTTTGTGCCTTAAAGAAGCGGCAAATCATTTAAGTGAGGGTGGTAGGATTATAAATGTTTCTTCAACTCTTACCCGCAATATGATGGCGATGCGGGGGCTTTATACTGCTACAAAAGGTGCTGTTGAGCAATTAACTCGGGTGTTTGCCAAAGAAATAGGAGCAAAAAAAATTACTGTAAATTGTGTTCTACCTGGAGCTACTAATACTGACCTACTTGCTGATGCCATCAGCGACCCTAAAGTTAAAGCTTTATATGAAGCATTATCTCCTTTTAATAGACTAGGCGAACCACAAGACATTGCAAGAGTTATAGCATTTTTAGCAAGCGAAGAAGCGGGATGGGTGACTGGACAAATTATTGGTGTAAATGGAGGAACCTTTTGAAATTAACGTTATAGCTTGCAATAAAGTCTAATTTTAATAATAATTATACTCTTTTATGGGCATTCACTCTTAAGAAAGATAAGATATTTTAAGTAAAATTAACTGTACTAATATCCGGCAGAGTTTTTTTGCAACTAAATCAATGTTTAATTCTTTAAGAAAATGAATATAAAATTTATGCGGGAAAATAATTTTATATAAATATTATAGAAATAAAATTAAAAAACATAATTGACTATTTTGCACGTTTTTTGCTGTATTTTTGGTGTTTTGTTGGGAACAAAAGATTTTTTAACATCAGTAAACACGATATTTTTAAACATTTTGGCATCTTTATGATTTGTTTTTTTAAAATCCTGATATCTTTTGATAAGTTTAATCCCTCTTCTTTAGATAAACTATTTGAATTTACACTTTCTTTATCTGATCCCGATGATTGTCTTCGATCAATTTTATTTTTATTATCTACTGCATTAAAAGCATTAGCCATACCAGTAAGAATTTAGTTTTCTTTTGGGCGTTTTCATTATTATCAGTTGATTTTGATTTTCCAGCTTCATACTCAATTTTACCTGATCCGAGTGTTTCGCTAGTTTTAAAAATAATCTTTTTGTTAGATTGGCATATCTTATAACTCTTTAGGAATTGTCGTTAATTCACTTAAAGTTTTAGCAAATTTATCTGCATTTGGCATTGCAAATATTTATCCTTTTAAGATATGGTCATGTCGTCTGCGTTCATCATAAATCTAACCTCCTGATGATTTTTTGTCATAAAGTATTTATTTAAATAGTATAACAATTTATGGTATTTTTCTAACAAATAAATGTCAAATTATTACAATTATAAAAATTATTTTGTAGTTATTTAAAAACAAGTATTTCTCCCGTTGATCTCATTTCGGGGCTAAGATGCACAAGTTGATCTGTTATTTTATAATTCGAAAAAACAGGTTTTTTAATTGCTGGCTTAATCAATACCTTTGGTTTTATAAAATTACCATTAACAATAGCTTGAATTGCTAAATCAACCATATTAATTTGACAAACTTTATTAATAACTGGAATGGTACGCGAAGAGCGCAAATTTATTTCAATAATATAAATTTTATCATTTTTAACCACAAACTGAACGTTCATTAATCCTATTACATTTAACGATGTAACTATTTTTTGACAATATTCCAAAATAATATTTTCTTGTGCTAAAGACAATTTTTTTGCAGGGTAAATAACCTGACTATCCCCAGAATGAACACCGCTGGGCTCAATATGCTCCGCTATAATAGGGATAAAAATATCTTTACCATTTGCAACTAAATCTAATTCAAATTCAGGTCCTTCTATAAATTCATCAGCAAAAATTATTTCATTTTGTGGAACATTTTGTAAATATTGGCTTAATTCATGAATATTATAGCAAATTTTCATTTTACTGCCACCAATAACAAATGAAGGTCTAATAATGATAGGAAAAGATAGTAGATTTATATTATTTAATATTTGATTACTAAGATATGCTATGCTTTTTGGTTGGTTGATTTGTAGTTCATCTAATAAGCTATTAAATTTATTCCTATCTTCAGAAATATCAATTGATTCAATGCTGGTTCCTAAAATTTTTAGCCCCATTTTTTGCAATTCATTAGCAACATTTAAAGCAGTTTGCCCCCCGAATTGAATTAAAATTCCTTCTGCTTGCTCAAAATTATATATTTCTTTTATAATCTTGGCTTCAATGGGCTCAAAATAAAGTCTATCGGCAAGGTTATAATCTGTGCTGATTGTTTCGGGATTATTATTAATCATTATTGTTGTAAAACCTAGCTTTTTTAATGATTTTACTGCATGCACTGAAGCGTAGTCAAACTCAATGCCTTGCCCTATTTTAATTGCTGATGAGCCTAAAATGATAATTTTTCCTTTTATGCTTTTTAATGGCTCAATTTCATGTTTTGTGGCATACCTAGTTGAGTAAATGTAATTTGTTTTTGCGTTAAATTCACCCGCGCATCCATCGATTGCATGAAAATATATCTGATCGGCTTGCTCTAAATGTTGTAATTTTTTTATAAACCATTTATTGATAAATGTAATTTTACAAATTAAATCAATATCAGTATTGCGATTTAAAAGTTCAATAATTTCAAACAATCTTTTATCAGTTGCCGCCTTAATTTGAAATAATAATTTTTCGGTTGAAATATTAGCTAAAAATATTAATTCTTTTTTAATTTGATCGGCAGAAACACATTTTAACAATGCTTCTTCAAAAGATAATCCAATGCCCATATATTCTCCTGTGGCCTTCATTTGGGTAGTTAATTCACGTGAGCAACCACTAAACTTATCAAACGGAAAAGTTGGAACTTTACAAACAATATAGTCCAAAGCTGGCTCAAAAGCTGCCGTAATATTAGAAATATCATTTGTAATTTCATGTAATTTTTTACCAATTGCTATTTTGGCAGCAACTTTAGCAATCGGATAAGCAGTTGCTTTTGAAGCCAAAGCCGAGGAACGACTAACCCTAGGATTTACCTCAATAACAATATATTTCCCTGAAGATGGGTGAAGCCCAAATTGAACATTGCAGGCACCTTCTATTTTTAGCGCGCGAACAATTTTTATCGCCGAACTTCTAAGCATTTGATATTCTTTATCACTCAGGGTTTGAGATGGAGCAACCACAATGCTATCGCCTGTATGAATTCCTACGGGGTCAAAATTTTCCATGTTACAAATGGCAATGCACGTATCATTTGAATCCCTAATTATTTCATATTCAATTTCTTTCCATCCATAAATGCTTTTTTCTATTAAAACTTCGCTAATTGGGCTTAATTTTAAACCATTTTCGACAATTTTTATGAATTCTTCATTATTATTAGCAATGCCACCCCCAGTGCCACCCAAAGTTAGCGATGGACGAATGATTAAAGGAAAATCTTCGTGTAAACAAAATTCCATGGCAGTATTTAAATTTTTAGCAATGGCACTGTGGCATACTGGCTCATCAATTTGCTGCATTAATTCTTTAAATAGCTGACGATTTTCTGCTTTCTGTATAGTATCTAAATTTACCCCCAATAATTTAACATTGTGCTTTTTTAAAATACCTTTTTCTTCTAGTTCTATTGCAATATTTAAAGCAGTTTGCCCACCACAATTAGGCAAAATGCTATCGATATTATCATTAATTATTATTTTTTCAATTTCTTCACAATTGATAGGATTTATATAAACTTTATCTGCAGTTTCTGGGTCGGTCATAATAGTTGCAGGATTATTATTTATCAATGCAACCCAAAACCCTTCTTCTTGCAATGCCATGCAAGCTTGCGTGCCAGAATAATCAAATTCTGCTGCTTGCCCAATAATAATTGCTCCAGATCCTATAACTAAAATTTTTTTCATAAAATATAACGACTAAACCATTCTTCAAAAATTATTTTAGCATCAACAGGACCCGGAGAGCTTTCTGGATGAAACTGCACTGATTTAGCGATATATTTAGCCGATTCAATCCCTTCTATGCTATTATCGTGCAAGTTAATATGAGTTATTTTTACATCAGAAGGTAAGGTGTGTTTTGCAATTGCATATCCATGATTTTGCGCAGTTATAATAATTTTACCTGTTTCTAAATTCATAACTGGATGGTTTGCGCCTCTATGACCAAAAGACATAATTTCTGTCTCACAATTTAAAGCCAAACCTAATAATTGATGACCCAGGCAAATTCCATAAATATCAATTTTGCCAAGCCAGTTTTTTATGTTGGTAATCACTTCGGTTAATATTGCAGGGTCGCCAGGACCATTTGAAAGTAAAATGCAGTCTAAATTGGTAAAATCATTTGTATTATAAGGCAAAACAATAATTTTAGCAAAATATTTTTTTAATTCTTCAATAATGTTTTGTTTAACCCCAAAATCAACCAAACCAATTGTTTTATTATTTTGTGCAAAACCTATATATTCTAAAGGTTTTGTTACAGAAATTTTAGGAACAACATTTGCATTTATCGAACTAAAATGTTCTGCTTTTGGCATTTCGTTTGTAGAGATTACGCATTTTGGATAAAAATTTTCCCTAATTAAATGTACTAAATTTCTAGTATCAATTGAATGAATTAAAGGTATACTTTCTTCATTTAAAAATTGCTCAAAACCGCTATCTTCAATTATTTGAACAATCATGGCTTTTGCATATATTTTTTGGGATTGATTCCAGCTGGTATTTACTCCATAATTTCCAATTAATGGGTATGTCATAACAATAATTTGTTCGGCAAATGATGGGTCGGTAATAATTTCTTGATAACCAGTCATAGATGTTATAAAAACTAGTTCACCACAAACTGTAAAATCTTTGCTATTATTTGTTTTAGCATCTAAAATGATATTATTTTCTAAATATATTTTAACATTTTGCATATATTTTTTCAATAAATTTTTGTATTTGCTGCGGGTTTGGCGAGCCTTTAGTTATATGATTTTTTAATGGTTCTTTAAATAAATCAAATAAGTCATCATCAAAATAGCTAGAAAAACCTTTAAAATCTTGTAGCGTTAATTGATAAAACCATTTTTTCTGCGCAGTTGCAAAGCTGGTTAATTTGGCAATAATTTCATGGGCAATTTTAAATTTTTCACCTTTTTTTACCAAATAATCTAATAAATCGGTCGCTAAACAATGGCTATTTTGTACCGCTAAAGCCATTTTATCTTTATTAAATGTTAAGGATGGCAAAAATTCTTCCAAAATATCCAAACATTCTATAGTTATTTCGGCATTTTCAAATAACGATTTTTTATCCTCCTGCATATCTTTGTTATAAGACATTGGTAAACCCTTCATAATTGTTAAAATTGCCATTAAATTGCCAAAAATTCGCCCTGACTTTCCTCTAATTAACTCTAGCAAATCAGGGTTTTTTTTGTTTGGCATTAATGACGAACCAGTACAAAAAGCATCATCTAATATAAAAAAACCAAATTCAGTGGATGAATATGTAATTATATCTTCACAAAGCCTAGATAAATGCAACATTAAAATTGAAGTTACCGAGCAAAATTCTATAATAAAATCTCGATTGCTAACGGCATTCATAGAATTTTCAATTAGCCCATCAAACCCCAGTTCTTTAGCCACAAAATCACGGTCTAAAGGCAAGCAAGACCCACAAACGCTTGAAGACCCCAGAGGTAATTTATTAACCCGTTTTTGCAAATCATTTAGCCTTTCAATATCTTCAAAAAGCATTTCGGCATAACAGCAAAAATAATGAGCCAGCGAGGTTGGCTGAGCTTGTTGCAAATGAGTATAAGCTGGCATAATTGTATCTGTATTTTGCCTTGCAATATCAAGTATTTTTTTAATCACAATTTTTAAACTTAATGCAATTTGAGTAATTGCCTCACGAGTATATAACCTTAAATCTGTTGCAATTTGGTCGTTTCTGCTGCGTCCAGTATGAATTTTTTTTGCTAAATCGCCGATTATTTTTTGTAGCTCTGACTGTACAAAAAAATGCACATCTTCTGAGGCAAAATCAATGGTAACTGTTCCATTTTCAAAGCCTTGCAATAATTTTTGACATGCAGCTACTGCCACTAAAACTTCTTCATCCGTTAAAATACTAATTTTACCAAGCATTTTAATATGTGCAATTGTGGCGATAATATCGTATTTTAACAACTTATAATCGAAGTTAATTGAAGAATTAAAAACACGCATTTTTTCATCTAAATTTTTAGCAAAAAGACCACTCCAGTTATTCATATTTTTTATCAATAAATCCGCAAATTTTTAGGGGTAAACCAAAAATATTTATAAACCCTTTAGCATCCATTTGGTCGTAATCTGAACCCATTGTAAACCCCGCTAAATCTGGATTATACAAACTATATGGGGAGCTAATTGATACAGGAAAAACATTGCCTTTATATAATTTTATTACAACTTCACCGCAAACTTTTTCTTGAGTTTTGTCAATAAAAGCATCCAGGTTTTTTTTGATATTAGAAAACCATTTTCCATCATAGACTAAATCAGCATAATCAAGGGCTATTTTGTTTTTGTAATGCATTGATTCTCTGTCAATTGTAATCGATTCCAGCATTTTGTGCGCTTGATATAATATTTCAGCTCCAGGGAATTCATATGCCCCTCTGGATTTCATGCCAACCACGCGGTTTTCAACAATATCCAAGCAACCTATGCCATGTTTTTTGCCAATTTTATTTAATTGATGCATAATATTTGTACCTGTTAAATTTTTATCATTTAACGCTATTGGTATTCCACTTTTAAATTCAATTTTAAGCTCTTCAATTTCGTCCGATGCTGTTTTTGGATGCTGAGTAAAAGTGTAAATATCAGCAGGCGCTTCATTTTTACAATCCTCTAATACGCCACCTTCATGCGATAAATACCATAAATTTTTATCCATTGAATAAGGTAATTTTTTTGTTGCATCCACTAAAATATTATGCTTTTTTGCATAGTCAATACACTCTTCACGAGATTTAAAATGCCAAATTCTCCAAGGAGCAATAATTTCTATTTCTGGTGCGAGTTGCATAATTGCCAGTTCAAAGCGCACCTGATCGTTGCCTTTTCCAGTTGCTCCATGGCAAATTGCAGTGGCACCTTCTTTTTTAGCAATTTCTACTAATTTTTTAGCAATTAAAGGTCGAGAAATTGTGCCTAGCAAATAAGTTGTTTCGTATTTTGCTCCAGATTTTAATAATGGCCATAAATAATCCGTTACAAATTCATCTTGAATATTTTCGATAATAGCTTTATCTGCCCCTGATTTTAAAGCTTTTTCATAAATAGGATCCAGCTCTTCACCTTGACCAACATCTGCCGTATAAGTTATAACTTCGCAATTGTAATTTTCTTTAAGCCAAGGAATAATAATAGAGGTATCCAAACCACCAGAGTATGCCAAAACAATCTTTTTTTTCATATTTATAAAAATTAAACAACATTTAAACACCACATTAAAATAGCTTTTTGAACATGCAAACGATTTTCCGCTTCATCAAAAATAGTTTTTTCGTATAAATCCATTACTTCAGAACTCACTTCATGTTCTCGATATGCCGGCAAGCAATGTAAAAAAATAGCATTTTTATTTGCAAGATTCATTAAATTTTTATCGACTATAAAACCTTCAAATAACTTCATTTTTTCTTTGCTTTCACCCATCGAAACCCAGGTATCGGTAGTAACGGCGTCGCAACCTATAACTGCCTCGTTTTTATTATTAAAATAAGTACATTTTATAGAATCGGCTATTTTATTTTTCAAAACTTCTGGACAATAAACATTAATAAAAAAATCTAATTTTTCTGCCGCTTCAATCCAAGATTGCAAAACATTGTTTACATCTCCAATCCAGGCAATTTTTTTGTCTTTAATATCTCCGTTATGTTCAATAAAAGTCATAATATCTGCTATAATTTGGCAAGGATGGCTTCTATCCGTCAAAGCATTAATAACGCTAGCTTTTTTGCAATTTGATGCCATTTGCAATAATCTGTCATGGGTAGACGTGCGAAAAGCAACAATATCGGCATATCTATCAAAAACCTTTGCGGTGTCTGCAATTGATTCGCTGCGTGAAATTTGAGTATTTTCTGCGTTTAAAACCGAACAATGCCCTCCTAATTCTTTTATAGCAAATTCAAAAGAAATTCTTGTTCTGGTTGAAGATTTTTCTAATAACAAAATCAGTTTTTTATTTAATAATGCTTTATAATAGTTCTCTGGATTTTTTTTGATTTTTTTTGCTAAATCTAAAATATGTTTTAAATCTTTAGCAACAATTTGCTCTATATCTAAAAAGTCTTTTTTCATATACAAATTAATAAAGTAGAAGATTAAAAATTGTTTTTTGTGATTTTAAAATTTGGTAAACAGAGGATATATTATTGTGCGCCTGCACGTCTAATGTTTTTGTAATTGTGTATAGTATTTAATTTCATAAAAAAAAATATAACTAATTTTAAATTTTGCATATAAATTTTAAAGTCAACTATTTTTTTACGCAATAGGGTGATTTCTTTACTTAAAAAAAATTGTATTTAATGCTGATTATTAGCTTTTACAAGTTACATTTTTGCTTTCTAAGTCTAATAAATAAGCTTTCACTTCTAGGCCTCCAGCAAATCCCGCCAATTTACCAGAGCTACCAATAACTCTGTGGCACGGAATAATAATACCGATAGGGTTTTTTCCATTAGCGCTAGCTACTGCACGGTAAGCATTGCCATGGCCTATTTGTTTTGCAATTTGGGCATAATTTCTAGTTTCGCCGTAAGGAATTGTAAGCAAAGCATTCCAAACTTTTTTTTGAAACTCGGTGCCTATAAAATCCAAATTAATTGTAAAAGATTTACGACTTCCATCAAAATATTCTTGCAACTGTTGCTCACTTTCAAGAATTAAAGGATGTGTTTTATTCTCCACAAAGTTTAAAAATTTAATATGTTTTATATCGTCGCTCCCCCACAAAATTGCCGCTAAACCTACGTCACTTGCAATAAGTTTTAAATTATTAACTGGGGATTTAATTATTTTATAATAATATTCCATATTCAAAAATTTTATTAATGCATAGCTATTTGTTCTCCTTTTTTAATTTTGGTGGGTCTTATTAAAAATACAAATGGAAAAGCCGCTAAACTCATCCACATTGAAAGTTTGAAAGCATTAATATAAGATATTAAATATGCTTCTTTAGTTAGCACTCCTTCAATTACAGCAAGTTTTAACGTTTTATTAGGAACTGTAAAATTTGAAAAATAAGTAGCAATATTTTTTGAGTTAGGCTTGATATATTCAGTTAATATAGCATGATTTAATTTAGCATTATAAGAAATAGAAAATGATAAAATAGAAATTCCTATTGCTCCTCCAATGCTTCTAATAAGGCTAAAAAGTGCCGAAGCCTGAGGTCTTACAGTATCCGATAAAGTAGAAAGTGCAATAGTGCTTAATGGAACAAACAAAAATCCCAATCCAAATCCTTGCGCTATTCCTGCTATTACTAACGACTGTTTAGAAACATCAACGGTAAATGAAGTCATTATAAATGCAGAAAAAGAAATCATAAAAATACCAAACGATAATAAAATACGAGAGTCTATTTTGCCAATTTGTTTACCTACAACTGCCATAGAAATCATTACTCCTAGTCCTCGTGGAGCAGTTAGTATTCCTGCATCTAATACATTATATCCTACCAGAGTTTGCAAAAATTGAGGCATAATGCTTACTGAAGACATTAGAATGCTGCCTACTATAAACATCAAAATACTGCTAGCGGTAAAGTTAGGATCTTTAAATATTTCTAAAGGTATAAAAGCTTGTTCCCTTTTAAAAGAGGAAATTATAAAAAAAATAAAGCAAAAAAAACTAATAATTATATAAGTTACTATTTCAGGCGATTCAAGCCAATCTTTTTGTTCTCCTCTATCTAAAAAAAGCTGTAAAGCCATTATAAAAACACTAAATAATAAAAACCCCGTGACATCAAATTTATTTTTTTTAGGAAAATCTTTAGGTAAAAATATTGTTAATCCTATCAATGTTAATATTCCTACTGGTAAATTTATAAAAAATATCCATCTCCAATTATAATTTTCTGTTATATATCCACCTAAAACAGGTCCTAAAATTGGAGCTACCATAATTCCTATGCCCCAAATAGCCATTGCTTGACCATGTTTTTCGGGCGGATTAATACTAAAAAGAATGCTTTGAGAAAGAGGCACAAGCGCTGCTCCACAAATTCCTTGTAACAATCTATATAAAACCATTTGTTCTAAAGAAGAAGCTATACCACACAACATTGAAGCTACTGTAAACCCCGCTGTGCATGCAATTAAAACCTTTTTTATTCCCAAGTTGCTCACTAACCAACCAGTAATTGGCATAGCTACCGCCGAAGATACTATATATGAAGTTAAAACCCAGGTTATTTGCTCTTGAGAAGCACCTAATCCGCCTTGCATATGAGGTAAAGCTACATTAGCGATTGTGGTATCAATTACCTCCATAATAGTTGATAACATTACGCATAAAGTTATCATCGCTTTGTTTTTAACTGGGGTAAATGTTGGAACCGAAGACGCCATATTATTATTTTCTTATATTAATTGTTACAATAGCACTTAAACCGCTACCCAACTTTTTAATTTCTTGATTTGGTTCAAATTCCAATCTTATTTGCACTCGTTGAACCACTTTAATCCAATTACCTGAGGTATTTTGAGCTGGCAACATAGAAAATTCAGCTTCGGTGGCAGGAGTAATGCTGGTTACTTTAGCGTGCCATATTACCCCTGGATAAGCATCAATTTCAACTTCGGCTATTTGCCCTATTTTAACGCCTCGCAAATCTTTTTCTTTAAAATTAGCTTCTATCCAAATATCATCAATATCAATTATGCTAAATAAAGGGCTGCCAATATTTACATAATCCCCTATTTTTAAATTAAAATTAGAAACCTTTCCCTTGCCAGGAGAATGAATAATAGTGCGATTAAGTTTATATTCTGCAAGGTTCATAATCTCTCGTGACTCTTCTATTCCTTTTTCAGCAATCATAAAAGCTTGTTTGAATTGCTCAAATTCCAAAATAGAGATAAGCTTATTTTTAACTAAAGTCTTTCTGCCTAAAAAGTCCATTTTAGCATATTCATAAGAACTTTTAGCCTTTTCAAAAGTAGACAACGTTCTTTTATAATCTATCAAATATTGCCTGTTATCAAGTTTTAGCAAAACATCATTAGGTTTAACAAACTGTCCTTCTATAATGTTAATTTTATTAATATACCCAGACACTTCAGAAACTATTTGTAGATTTGCCATTTTTACTCGGGCATCGTCAGTATTTATATAAGCAGAAGCAAAATAATACCATATTCCACCTATAACGCTTGAAATTAATACAATCGAAGTAACCAAAAGTTTTTTTTTCATAATATTAATTATTTACTGCATATAAAAACATGTTTTAAAAATTTCATTAATCAAGTAATTTTTTATAACTTAAAAACTTAAATAACTCATAATTCTAATTAAATTATTTTATTGTTCTATTCCTCCTAAGTCTGCAATTACCTTGCTATAATAGTCTTGAGTTAATTTTAAATTATTAGTTTGTTGGTTAAAATACACTCTCGCTAACTGTATATTATAATATAAACTATTAATATCATTCTTATTTTGCATTGGTTTAAATTCAAATACAATATCATTAATTATTGGTTTTGGTACAAAAATTTTCTTGGGTATTGCTTTAGTACAACTAATAAGTGATAATAAAACAATAATCCTTAACATGTTACTTCTAAGCTATCAAAGTTAGTAAATTCACAGTTAATTTTATCAACAATTTTAACATTTTTATCTAATGGCTTTTGTTTAATAATGTTAATTTTTTTATTAATTTTATCCAATTCCATTTTTGCTATGTTAGCTTGATTCGTAATATTTTTATTCATACTTTGCTGAAAAGCGATTGTATTATCTTTTTCTTTTAATTGCTCTATGGCTTTAATTTTATAGCTGTATAAATGTAAAAAATATATTAAAAAGGCAATAAAAAAACCTAACAAGATAATCCATTTTAATATAGTTGCAATTGTTTTAGACCCAAATACAGCTAACCACGATAACATAATTCGTTAAGTTAAATTTAGTAAGTATTTTTACATATCGTTAATGGGGGCTTGTTTTATAAATTCCTTTATCTCGTATTGGCTAATTAATTCTTCTATTTTTTTGTTTATATTGCTATGAATTAACATAATAGCCACATCAATTGCTTTACTAAATCCTAAAGCATCGGTTCCGCCATGGCTTTTAATCGAAATTCCGTTTAGCCCAACAAACATTGCTCCATTATAATTACGTGGATCAATTATTTTTAAATTATGCTTTAACTGACTTTTAGCTAATAAATAACCCATTTTAGCAAAATGAGTAGAATTAAAAGAATTAGTAAAAATATCTTTCATCCATCCACCGATACCTTCGGCTGTTTTAATAAAAATATTACCAGTAAATCCGTCTGTTACCACAATATCAACATCTCCATTAAAAACATCGTCTGGTTCTACATATCCTACATACCTATCCGCTAATCCGCTATTTTTTAAAATATCATTCGCTTCTTTTAATATAGCGTGACCTTTGCTATCTTCGGTGCCAATATTAAGTATGGCTATTTTTCCTCTTCTATGCCCCATTATTGCGGCTGCAAAAGCATCGCCCATTACCGCAAATTCTAATAAATTTTGAGCTTCGCAATTAATATTAGCGCCTACATCAAGCATTAAACAAGGATGCTTTTTAGTAGGAATAAAAGAGCAAATTGCTGGCCTATCGATAGAAGAAAGAGTTTTTAAAATAATTTTAGAAATAGCCATTAATGCACCAGTGTTACCAGCCGAAACACATGCTCCAGCCTCGCCACTTTTAACACATTCTATAGCAGCTCTCATGCTAGTATCTTTGCTATTTCTTAAAGCTTTTGAAGGCTGATCATTGCTGGAAATATACTTTGGGCAGTCAACAAAATCGTATTGATAAAAATTAAAATCAGGGCATTGCCTTGCAATAATTTCTTTGTTGCCAAAAATTTTAAGTTTAATGTTAGGATGTCTCTGATGGGCTATATTAATACCCTCAATAGGCATTATAGGAGCTTCATCTCCTCCCATTAAGTCGATGGCTATTGTAACTTGTTGCTTTAATGCCATATCAAAATATTTTATTGCCAATATTACCATTGGAGGCCAAGGTGGGATTCGAACCCACGAATCGGGGATTTGCAGTCCCCTGCATTAGACCAACTTTGCTACCCGGCCACATTTGGTATTTTATAATAATTATACTTATTTTAAAGTCAAGATTATTGCTATTTATTCAATATTAATTAAATCAAACAACTTATGGATAGCTTCAAACTTTTTAGATAAATTATTTATTTTCTGTTTAATTTTTCATTTCTGTTAACTTGATAATTAAAAGCCAGTTTAGTATAAAATATATACTAAGTTTGTTGGTTATAAAATTAATTTTATTCTTGCTTATTATAAAACTATGAAATGGATTGATAATCCTTATTTAATCGTTATAATAAAAAACATGGATAATACAAGTAAAATTAGAAATATAGCAATTATAGCCCATGTGGATCATGGTAAAACAACAATAATAGATTCAATGCTTAAACAAAGTGGAACTTTTAGAGAAAACCAGCAGGTTGAAGTATGCGTAATGGATAGCGGAGATTTAGAGAAAGAACGAGGCATTACAATTTTAGCAAAATGCACATCGGTCAAAATTGGAGAAATAAAAATAAATATTATCGATACGCCGGGGCATGCTGACTTTGGTGGAGAAGTTGAGCGGGTACTTTCGATGGTTGATAGCGTATTATTGCTTGTAGACAGTTTTGAAGGGGTAATGCCACAAACCAAATTTGTATTATCTAAAGCTCTAAAGCTAGGTTTAAAGCCAATAGTTGTTATTAATAAAATTGATAAACCAGAAGCCAGATGCAAAAAAGTTGTGGATGAAGTATTTGACTTATTTTGCACTTTAGATGCTAACGATGAGCAACTTGATTTTCCGATAGTTTATGCTTCAGGTCGCAGTGGATATGCTAAATTAGATTTAGATGAAGAATCTGATAACTTAAAACCTTTGTTTGATAAAATTCTTGAACATGTAAAGGAGCCCCAAAATAGTGTAGATCAGCCATTTTCTTTTTTAGGCACATTACTTGATGCCGACCCTTTCGTTGGTAGAATGCTTATCGGTAAAATCTATGGTGGTATAGCAAAAGTTAATAGTCCTATCAAGGTATTAAACCGCGAGGGTAATATTATAGAAAAAGTCAAAATTACTAAATTATTTTCATTTAACGGAATTACTAGAGTATCAGTAGAACAAGCGGTAGCAGGTGATATTGTTATGATTGCTGGAATTACTAAAGCTTCGGTAAGTGACACTATTTGCGATGAAACTGTTACGGAAGCTATTCCTTCTCAGCCTATTGATCCACCTACTATATCTATTACTATCGGCGTGAATACATCACCTTTAGTGGGTCAAGATGGCAATAAACTTACCTCTACAGTTTTACATGACAGACTATTTAAAGAAGCAGAATATAATGTAGCCATTAAAGTAGAAGAATCATCGAGTAAAAATGGTATTGAGCTAAGTGGCAGGGGAGAACTTCAGTTAGGAATAATTATTGAAACTATGCGTCGTGAAGGTTTTGAAATGTCTGTGGGGAGACCTAGGGTAATTTTTAAAAAAGATCAATCAACAGGCAAAACATTAGAGCCTATTGAGGAGACGGTAATTGATGTAGATAGTGAATATGCGGGCGCAGTAATTAAAAAATTAGGTATTAGAAGAGGAGAAATGCAAGATATGAGAGAATCTGCAGGAGGAAAAACGCGTATTGTTTTTCATATACCTTCTCGGGGTTTAATTGGTTACAGAAGCGAATTTTTAAATGATACCAGTGGCACTGGAGTTTTAAATAGCGTATTTATGAGTTATCAACCTTATAAAGGAGAATTTGAACAATATCGTAATGGAGTGTTGATATCTACTACCGACGGAGAAGCCGTGGGATATGCAATTTTTAATTTGCAAGATCGTGGAACAATGTTTATTTCACCTCAAGATAAAGTTTATGTGGGAATGATAGTTGGAGAACATAACCGAGATAATGATTTAGAAATAAATGTTACAAAAGGTAAGCAATTAACAAATGTAAGAGCCTCTGGAACAGATGAAGCTATTCGCCTTGTTCCGCCAAGAGCATTAACTTTAGAACAAATGATTTCATATATTGCCGAAGATGAAATGATTGAGGTAACTCCTCGTTTTTTAAGAATGCGTAAAGCTCATTTAGATCCGAATGAACGTAAAAAATATAGCCGTGGCAAAAAAGATATAATTAATTAAATTATTTTTTAGTAATAAAATTATATACCATCAATATTGATTGGCTAAATAAATTGACTTTTATTAAATTATTGAATCAATTTTATTGTCTGTGGTTTGATGTTAAAATTCACAAAGTTATTTAATTTACTATACTGGCATTCAATATGTCTGCAGCAATATTTATATTTTCAGGAGGCGGAGGGCTTCGTTTATGGCCGTCATCTAGAGAAAATCTCCCTAAACAATTTTTAAAAATATCTAATTCTTTATCAACCTTTCAAATATCAATTTTAAGAGCTATAAAATTAACAGCAAAACCTGATTTTCAAAATGAAAAAATTTTTATTATTACAAATATAAAATATAAATTTATTTCTGAGAACCAAATAAAAGAAATTGGAATAAATTTAAAAAATATAATGTTTATTTTTGAGCCAGCATCGAAAAATACTTTACCTTCTGCTATAATTGCTTGCTTAGTTGCTAAGAAATATAAAATTGAAAACATTATAATTTTTTCTTGTGATAATTATATTTCCGATGAAAATTTATTTATAAAATATATTGTAAAATTATCTAGTTTTATAAAAACAGGATATTTGGGAATTTTTGGCATCAAGCCTACTTCTGCAAATACTGGGTATGGATATATTGAAATTGATAGTAATAATGCCATTCAAGAATCAATTTACAAAGTAAAGAAATTTATTGAAAAGCCTAGACAAGAAGTAGCCAACGGCTATTTTAATAGCGGTAAATATTTTTGGAATAGCGGAATTTTTATATTAAATGTATCGTGTTTTTTAGAGGAATGTACCCAATTAGAAAAATATATATTTGAACAATGTTGCGGACTTTTTAAAGAAATTATTTTAAATGATAATCCAACACAAATTATATTACCAGATAGTTTCAATAATGTATTGTGCAAGTCTATAGACCATGGAATAATAGAAAAAAGCAGTAAAGTGATAACTTATCTATGTGAAGAAATTGGTTGGATAGACATAGGAGATTGGAATTCATTTTACCAATATCACCAATTTAATAACGATAAAAATAATAATATTATAGAGTTAGGAAATACTAATTGTCATATACAAAATAACCATTCAAGTTTATTATTAAGTACGATAGATTTACAAGATATAAACATAATTATTGAACAAGATGCAATTTTGGTAGTTAATAAAAATTCTTCTTACAAAGTAAAACAATTAGTCGAAAAAATGACAAAATTGCAAATTACTCAAGCAAATATTCATCCCAATAAATTAAATTCTGGAAGCCAAATAATGAATATGCTAGAAACTTCAAAATATAAAATTAGTGAAATTACAATTTTTGTTGGTTGTTTTTTTATTTTAAATAGTAAAAGTTTTGATTATTGCAAAATAATAAGCGGAGAAGGCGAGGCAATTATAGGAAAAAAAAGATTTAAAATTTTAGAAGGTAAAGATGTGCCAAAAAATAAAAATAAGGAATGCAAAATAGTAAATTTAAGTAAAAATAAAAATCTTGTGTTATTAAAAATGCAATGTAAGCCCATTCTGATTAAAAACGAAATTACAATAAACCAGTCTTAAGAAATAAGAGAAATAAAAAAGCTTTGTGTGGTGCATCTATTAAATTTTTTATAGCTACTTCAAAACTAAGTACATTAATATTAAATTTATTAAATAATGTTTGTTGCATTTCAGAATTTCCGATATAATAATCTGGTTTTTTTAAAGGGTCTAAAAATGGTCGTTTTATTATAATATTGGGGTTTTGTATTATAGATTTTATGCGATAGGCGAGCTCTCCAACTTCCATTGTATACATAGAAGTGTCAAAAACTGTGGTTGCTGTTTGGTTATCTGAGAGCATTTTTAAGCTTAATTCTAAAATATTAATCAGCGGAGTATATGAACGAATTACTGGATAATTGGCTTTTATTTCTATAATTTGATTCTTTATAGCATTGTCGATAAAATTAGCCAAAGCATAATGTTCTATTTTATTAGGATTGTTGGCAATAATATTAAAAATTCTTGCAATTATCACTTTTTGACAACTATTAATAAAATATGTTTCATCCTGTGCTTTTAAAAATCCATATGGGTTGTTATCAAAATTTTGGCATATTGTTCGATCTTGATTATATACTGCACCTGAGGAGGCATAAAAAACATTTTTAATTTTGTGCTTTTCAATAATTTTAGTAGCATTATATCTGATTTGCAAATTAATTTTTTGATATTCCTCCAATGAAATAAGTTGAATTTTATCCTTTGTTAAAAAAGATAAATGAAATAAAATAGGGCTAGGAATAATCTTTTGCTCAAGAATTTCTTGAACTGTATAACACTTAAATAAATGATTTTTAACTTGTATTTGGCAAACAGAACTACTAATTAAAAAAATATTTTCTTTAGAGTATGTTACTAATAGTAAATTTAATAAAGCTCGTCCAATCCAGCCATTTATTCCATAAATAATAATATTTTCTTTATTCATATTGTTTAAAAAATTCTGAAAATGCCTCAACTACATATTCTCTCATTTGATTTGTAATGCCCGGGAAAACACCAATCCAAAAAGAATCTTCTATTATAATATCGCTATTTTTTAACTCTCCATAAATTTTATATTTAATATTTTTCATATAAGGTTGTTTAGTTATGTTACCCGCAAATATCAGCCTTGTTCCAATTTTTTTTTCTTGCAAAAATAATAATAAATCTTCCCGTTTAAATGGCATATTTTTTTGTAAAGTTATAGGGAATCCAAACCACGAAGGATTACTATTTTTTGTTGCTTCTGGTAAAATTAAAAAATTTTCATATTTTTTAAGTTCTTTTTTAAAAAAATCAAAATTACCTATTCTTTTTTGTATAAAATCAGTTAAATGTCCTAACTGCGACACTCCTACCGCTGCTTGCATGTCGGTAATTTTTAAATTATAGCCCAAGTGAGAATAAGAATATTTATGGTCATACCCAAACGGCAAGTCACCAAGTTTTTGACTAAATCTTTTGCCACAGGTGTTATCTTGACCAGGAGCGCAATAGCAATCTCTGCCCCAATCACGAATTGATTCCATTGCTCTTTTTAAAATAGAATTATTAGTTAGCACTGCTCCTCCTTCACCCATTGTAATGTGATGAGCTGGATAAAAACTAAGTGTTGCTACATCGCCAAAATTGCCAACATGAATATTGTTATAAGTAGACCCTAGAGCGTCGCAACAGTCTTCGATTAAAAATAGATTATATTTTTTGCAAATTGCTAATATTTTATCAATTTCAAACGGGTTACCTAAAGTATGAGCTATCATTATTGCTTTAGTTTTTGGGCTAATTGCTGATTCTATTTGATTAGCATCAATATTATAAGTTGGGATAGAACTATCAATAAACACTGGTATAAGACCATGTTGAATAATGGGATTTACAGTAGTGGGAAAACCTGTAGCAGTAGTAATTACTTCATCGCCAGCATTTAGTTTTTTATCTTTTAATAAATGAGAAGTGAGCGATGAAAAAGCAACTAAATTTGCCGATGAACCTGAATTAACGGTTAAACAAAATCGTAAACCCATAAATTTTGATAACATTTTTTCAAACATGTCGTTCCATCTGCCAGTGGTAAGCCAAAAATCTAAACTTGCCTCTACTAAAGCTCGCATATCCGATTCATCAAAGACTTTGCCAGAAACTGGAACTGGTGTTTGCCCAGGAATAAATTTTTTATTTAAATGTTCTTTTTGGGTATATTCGTCACAAAGAGCCAAAATTTTTTCTTTCATTGTTATTTTTAACTAATTTTACCATACTTTCCATTTAGCTTTATTATCTTTCCATAGTTCTTCAAGATAATTTTTTTCTCGTAAAGTATCCATCGGTTGCCAAAATCCTTGATGAAAATAAGACATCAATTCACCATCGGTAGCAAGATTTCGCAGTGGACTTTGCTCAAATATTAGTTGCTCATCGTCATTTAAGTAATCAAAAACTTTGTTTGATAAAACAAAAAAACCTCCATTAATAATATCGCCATGATCGCTTGGTTTTTCTACAAAAGACAAAACTTTATTTTGTTCAATATTTAAAATTCCATATTTGCTTTGCATATGAACCGAAGTTATTGTGGCAATTTTTGAATGAGATTTATGAAACTCAATCAATTTTGCAATATCAATATCGCTAACTCCATCTCCGTAGGTTAAACAAAAAAAATCATCATTTTTAACGTATTCTTTAATTTTTCTAATTCTCGATCCCGTCATATCGTTTTCGCCCGTATCTACCACTGTTACCCGCCAATCTTCGGAAGCATTGCTATGAATATGGTAGGTATTTTGCGATAAATCAAAAGTAACATCGCTGTTTTTTAAATAATAATTGGCAAAATATTCTTTAATAAAATATCCTTTATATCCTGCGCAAATTACAAAATCGTTGATGCCATAATGAGAATAAATTTTCATAATATGCCATAAAATTGGTTTCCCTCCAATTTCTATCATTGGTTTTGGTTTTAATTCGGTTTCTTCACTAATTCTGCTACCTAAACCTCCAGCTAAAATTACAGCTTTGACCATTATTGATATTTTAAATTATTATAATTTGTATAAATTTAACTTTTTGTATATCGATTATATGCAAGAAAAATATTATATGTTATTTAAAAAATGTAATATTTTTTTAATTTTTCTTATAATTTTTTTAATTAAATTTTTGTTTTTCTGATTAAATAAATTTTTTTGATTATTATTTATTAACAATAATTGATCAATTTTTTCTTTCCATTCCATTCTTTTATCATTAGCCATTTTTGGTTGCTTACAAGCTAAACATATTGTATGAGTTTGGGATGAATCTCCGCCTACACTATATAAAAAAGTATAAATTGGAAATAAGGCAATTTTTTTAACTAAAGCTTCTAATGAGGTAATACTAAAAAACGATATATGCTCGTGCATAATCATTTTATTTGCTAATATATTTTTATTATAACTCTCTTTTAAAGATTCTGTGGTGGGATTTTTTGACCAATCGTTAGGAGTTTCGATAAATATTAGTCCATCGTCTTTTAAAAAGGGAGCTATTTCTAAAAAATTTTTAACAGGATAGCTTAAATGTTCGGCAGTATGGGCTGAGAATATTAAATCATATTTCTCACTTGGGTTAATATTTCCGCCAACATCTAAAACTTTAATACCAGCTTCTGCAAAAATATCATAAGTAACAGAGCCAACTCCCCCCCCATAATCTAAAATATTTGTTGGGTGTAAATTAATAGCATTAAAAAAATTTTTATAAAAAATTTTTCGTGCTGAAATTGCAATATTTTCATTGTAATTTTGGGTAATATTATTTTCGTCCATATAATCCGCAAAGTTAGGTTCGCATATTATACGTGTATTAATATATTCTTTTTCAAAATAATTAGCGTATATCAATGAAGCCTCTTTATCAGAAAGTCTTCTTTGAAAAAATGCAAAATCGCAAATTTGACAATATCTAATCATTGTGGTGCTAATATTTAGCTTAGCCCGATAAATAATAAATGGTGAAATTTTTGCATTGCATGAAAAAGTTTCTCCTTCGCAAATAAGACACTTAGCGGATTCTATATCTGTATTCATATAAAAATTTATTTTAAATAAATTGCTATTAATTTTTTTAAAAATCAACTCTTTTAATAGTTAAGCAAACTAGTATGCTGGGTTTTGATTTGCAAAAAAATAAGTTTAACCCTTACTATATATACATTCCCGATAATTCTGTTTATACAATAAAATCGGCTGGCGCTCGGTTAATGTACAATTTATGCCATATGCTTAACATTAAAGGATATAAAGCCTATATTTTATACGATCATCGTACATCTAGTGAATATATTGAAATTGACAGCCAGATAAATCTGAATAATATTCAAGTGCCAGTTGCCGACTTAAATAGTTTAAAAGCTTATATTAAAGATAATAAAAAACCGATAGTTATCAGACCAATATGGGCACCAATGCAAACTTTGCCTCAAATTCCAGTTGGCGTTTATTATATGGCTCATTATCAAAATGCTTTTGGATATAACAAAGAAAAAGATCCAAATTATTTATATTATGCCTATACTAAAAAAATTGCAGAAATTGAAAACATTAATACCGAAAATGTAATGTTTGCTCCAATGGCAGACACCAATTTTTTTACCTTGCCTCAAAATAATCAAAAAAGAAATGGCAAAGTTGTATATGGGGCTAAATACAAAACTCTTGGTGGCAAATTTTTGGTAGGGGTTCATGATGGAGCTATTGAAATTACTCGAGGCAGTAAATTTGATCAAACTAAAGAAGAAATTAAAGCTTTGCTTCAACAATCAGAGGCTTTATATGTTTACGAGGATACTGCTTTGATCAATGAAGCACATCTTTGCGGATGCCCTGTGATATTTATTAAAAATGAAATATTTTCGGATTATTCTTTAGCATATCATGAAATGGGAGATTATGGAATTAGTTATGATTTAGCACCAGAATCTATTGAAAAAGCTAAAAATAGCGTTGGCAAGGCAAGAGAAATATATTTAGAAACTTGTAATAATTTTTGGAATCAGTTAGATGTTTTTATTGATAAAACTCAAGACTTTGCTAATAATAAAAATATATTGCCAAATGACTATGACCAATTATTATCTTATTTGCAAAAAACTAAAATAGCCGATAAATTGCTGGGAAAAGTTATAAGATTGGTTAAAAACTATGCCCCCCAATGGTTTATAATTTTTGCTAAAAAAATTTTAAGGTTTTGCACTAAAAAACCCTAGGCTATTATTTTAGATATTTAAAAACTTCTTTTTCAATATCTAAAGATAACTCTGGGGTCATTTTATGTATAGGGTTTGAAGACATGCTACCATTAGGCAATATTTGACTAGTTATTTTAGGAAAATAAGTTTGTTCAGGATCGATAGAAAGAATAAAAGCCACAGCACCGACCTTATTAAATAAATTTAAAAATTCACTATCATTTTCAAAGCCTTTATTAATTGCGATACAGGGTATATCAAACGCTTCAAATAATTTATGCCAGTTAGGCAATCCCAAACCAGTTTGCTTGTCGCACCCTACATATTTGCCATTAAAATAATTTCTTTGAGTCATTCTTATAGAGGCATATCCGCCGTCATTAAAAATAAACATTTTGATATTCAAATTATTGGCTTTTACCGTGCCAATTTCTTGCATATTTTGAGCAAATCCACCGTCTCCTTCAAAGTGCAAAGTTCTGGCATTTGGTCTTGCAATTGCAGAGCCAATTGCTCCTGCCAGACCATATCCCATTGATGCTAACCCTTTATTGCTAATTGTAATTTGATCTTTTTTTAATAACATACTTTGCTGAAATGCCGTATAAGCCCCTCCGCTACTACAGGGAATAATATTATCGCCTTCGTTAGTAAAATTTGCTATTTTTTCATAAAATTCGTATGGGGATAAATAGTCTGAAGATGTTTGATTATTATAATGCTCATTAAGCGGTAATTTATTTTTAACTATTTCGCAAAAATTAATCCAAGACTGATGATTACCTAAATCTTGGGCTAAAAAATCCAAAATAAAGCTATTTGCATCGGCTTGTACTGCATAATCTACTCCAGGATTTTTTTTATTTAATTCGGCATTATCCCATTCAACCTGAACCAATTTACCATTTGGCAAAAATTCTTGATAATTAAAACCCGTTTGTTGCATTCCCATACGGGTGCCGATTGCAACTAAAAAATCAGATTGTTGTTGCAAAATATTAGAATATCGCATACCCCAGGTGTTTGGTCTACCAAAATATAATCTATGATCACCTCTTAATAAATCAGCTCCGTTCCAAGTTGTAAAAACAGCAAAATTATGTTTTTGAAGCAATTCTTCTATCTGTGGTCGTATTTTTTTAGATATACCCCCTCCCAATAAAATAGCTGGTCTTTGGCTATTTTTAAACATTTGAGAAATTTCTGTAATTTTATCTTGCGAAGCTTTTTTGGGCACGGCAATTTCCATTTTAATTGTATCATTAAAATCGTTTTCTTCTACATTTGCCCCTTGAACATCCAAGGGAACTTCTATAAATACTGGTCCTTTACGTGGCTCGGAACTTTTTTTAGTAATGTTATATATTTCAGAAGCTTTGTAAGGTTTTTCAAGCCTTATTGCCTGCTTTGTAATTGGTTTTGCTATAGAAACTCCATCAACTTCTTGAATGCCGCATTGCCTTATGCCACCCAATGCTTGATCTGCCGTTTTAACTTGCCCACCAATAATCAAAACTTCTCGTGATTCCAAAAAAGCTCCTGCAATTGCCGTAATGGTATTAGTAAAACCAGGACCTGTTGTGACCAAAGCAAATGCTTTTTTGCCCTCTTGCTCAGTTGCATTAAAATATTCCGCCCCAATAACAGCCGATACCTCCTGCACTACAGGCATTAAAGTAAAATATTTATCGGCACTGTTAATTAAGTGCATAATTCCTCCACCTTGCAAAGTAAAACAATGTGTATAACCAGCTTGTTTTAAATATTGACATAATAAATCGCTATATTTCATAGTCTATTAAAAATTGTATTGTTTTTAAAAAAGTATTGGTTATTTTCTGATCATAATTTTTAGAAATGTAAGTTCTTTTTAAAAAACCATTTTCATCAAATAATATACAGTAATAATTTTCAGAAGAATGTTTTTTGTCTGATTTAAATACTGTAATTAATTTTTTGCAGTTGATATTTTTTAGGTTTTGTTTTAAATTTTCGATTTGAGAAAGCATAAATAAAACCGTTTGTTTTAATGTATCCATTCTTTTTAGTATAAGTTTTTGATTTAAAATTTCTTCCATTGCGAACATCGCACAAATCATTCCTATACCAACTGCGATTCCGTGAGAAATTTCATAATTAGAAACAGATTCGACTGCATGACCAAAGGTATGACCAAAATTTAACAAAAGCCTTTCATGTTTATCAAATTCATCTATTTCAATGATACTTTTTTTTGCTAAAAGTGAAGTATATATTATATTAATAATATTGGTATCATTTTCATTTTTACAGCACTCAACAGACATTTGGCATATCTCATAAATATTATCATTTCCTGATGCAAAAATTATTTTAATGGCTTCTAATAAACCTCCTATTTTTTGCTCTTTTGAAAGAGTATTTATAAAATTTTTATTTATAAATACAGTTTGAGGGGGGTGAAAGGTTCCCACTAAATTTTTTATTTCTCCTACATTAATAGAAGATTTGCCACCTATGCAAGAATCTGCCATTCCAAGTAAAGTTGTAGGGTAATATACCCATGACAAACCTCTCATATAAATTGATGCAATAAAACATACAATGTCTTGTATTATACCTCCCCCAATTGCAATTATGGTATAATCACGATTCACTCCTATTTTTTTAAGATGCATAATTATTTCAGGAATTTGTAATAAATTTTTATTATTTTCAGTTGCTTCAATTTCGATTAAAGGTAAATTATCCTTGTTAATATAGGGAATAATTTTTTTGTCACATACAAGACAAACTTTTTTATATTCTATATTTGAAAAATCTAGGTTGTTATTAAAAATAACATCATATTGCCCTTCTGATGATTGGACCTTAAAGGATTTTGGTATAAGAAAATCCATAATCTATATTAATCATTTGCCCAGTAACAGATAGAGGAACGTTACATAAATCAAGAACAATTTTTGCAACATCTTCTAAAGATACTAATTTATTAGCCAAAGTAGAACCTCTGGCTACGCTAATTTGCTTTTCAGATAAATTATTTTTTGTCATCTCGGTATCCAAAACTCCTGGTAATATAGCGTTAATGGTATGACCCTGTTTTGCTATGTCAACAGCAATTTGCCTAATTGTACCCGCTAATGCTGATTTTGTAATAGTATAAGAAAGCTTGTTTTGTCTTGTTATATTTTGCCATATTGAGCTAATTACTACTATTCTTGTATTATTGCCAATAGCGTCAAAAGATAATAATTTATTTATTGTAAAAGGTATATATAAACAATTAACCTTAAACATTTCAAGCGTTTTTTTAGGATCAAAATTATAAACAGAATCGTTAAAATTTATGCCCTGAGAAAAAACAATTTTATTAAATTTGCCAATTTTAGATATATTATTTATAGTTTTTTCTTTATCTGGATTATACACAATATAGTTATTTATTCCGATATTTGTATTTATAGGGTTTCTGCCAACTCCAGTAACTAATATATTATCATCATTTGCTTTCTTTAATATTGCTAAGCCTATTGAAGAATTAACACCAAAAAGCAAAAGATTGTTCATGATATCTAAGAACTTATCTGTGACATTCTTTTGGATAGCATTTCAATTCGGTTTTTATCTTCGTTTGCTATTTCTGCGTAATAATTTTGCTTATTCTGCAATTGTAAAAGTTCAAATTTTACTGCAGTTTTAATACCTTCAAAGCTATTTTTATTATTACAAAACGAAGCATCAAAAATTACTTTTCGAGTTTCAAACCTTGTTAAATGATGAGAATAAATTTTTTGAATATTGGATAAAGATTTGTCGTTTACGCCTCCGCCAACCACAAAAACCATATTGTTTTGTTTGCAGATTTTTGCTGATTCAATACAGTAGTTAGTAATTTGCTCTCCGTCAATTTCGGATCTGCCAAGCCCCAAAGAACCACTAAAGTCAACTCTGCCTAATACCGCGCCGTCTAAGCCATTTTCAGTTTTGGCAACTTTGATTATTTCGTGCAAATTATTATAAGTTGTTATTGTTTCCAGGTTAAACAAAAATTGCACCTGATTTCGCTCCTCTGGTTGCCATACTTTATTTTTAGCGGCAATATATTTAGATAAAGCGTATGGGGTTTCTATCATTGGAGCAATAATATATTCTGCTCCGATATTTTTAGCCATATACATGTCGGTGATTGCTTCTCCGCCTCCAATTTTGATGCCAATTTTTAAATTAGCACGGTAACAAAGTTCAGTAATTCTTAGCAATTCATCTTGCCTAACTCCCTCGGATTCAAATTCCGATTTAATACCTAAAAAATTATATTCTTGATAACCTTTTTTAAGCAAATCAAGCATTTTTTGTTCTACAAGATTCACGAGCTAATAAAATTAATTTTCACAAATACAAATAAACTAATTTTTTTAAAAAGCAATTGTTTTTAAACCTTAAATTGACTTTTAGATATTTAAATAAATTATTTTAATTTTATATAGCTAAACTATGCTTATGTATAACAATTTTTTTAAAAATAAAAAAATATTTTTAACAGGTCATGCAGGGTTTAAAGGGGCTTGGTTGGCTCTTATTTTATCCAAATTGGGTGCCGAGGTAACTGGGTTTTCAAAGCCACCCGAAGGATGGGATTCGATATACGATATATTAAATATTGGTAGTTTAATTAAAAAAAGCATATTTGGAAATTTGATGGATTCAGATTTATTAATCAAAAGTATTACCGAGGCAAATCCCGAAATAATATTTCACTTGGCTGCGCAGCCTTTTGTTTTAAAATCTTATGAATATCCTCTAGAAACTTGGCAAACCAATGTAATTGGCACTTTAAATGTATTTGAAGCTACTAAAAATTTAAATAATTTAAGGGCAATCTTAAATGTTACAACCGATAAATGTTATAAAAATAAAGAATGGCAATACTCTTATCGTGAAAATGATGAGCTTGGCGGGCATGATCCTTATTCTGCTAGTAAAGCTGCGGTTGAAATTTTATCTTCTTCTTATCGTGCAAGTTTTTTTAAAAAAAGAGGTGTTCAGTTGGCTACCGCCCGAGGTGGCAATGTAATTGGAGGGGGGGATTTTAACGAAAGCCGTCTTTTACCTTCGGTTTTTTATGCTTTAAAAATTGCTACAGATTTAATAATTAGAAATCCCCAAGCAATTAGACCCTGGCAACACGTAATTGATGTTTTAAATGGATATATAATAATTGCCAAAACAATTTATGAAAAAGATGGATATGACGAAGCTTATAATATTGCCCCTGATAACGTTATAAATTTAAAAGTTAGCGATATAGTTGAAATTATAAAACAAAAAATACCACAATTAAATATAATTACACAGATTGATTCAACTTCTCTGCATGAAGCTTGTTTATTAAAATTAGATAATTCTTTTAGCAAGACACGTTTAGGTTGGCAACCTCTTATCACTAACTTTGAGGCAATTAATTTAACTATTGATTGGTATAAAAATTATTTATCAGGTCAAAATAGTTTATTTGAAATTACAAATCAACAAATAGAAAATTTGATTTTTTAAATAATAAATAATTAATATTGGTATAACAAAATGCAATGGAAGAAACGGCTTAAAATAGTCACAAGCAAATTTGCCAATAAAATGACTCATAGGCATTTTAGAATACAATTTTTTATATATTGCGTTACTTTTGCTTTTTGTATATTGCAAATAAAGCTAATTATAATATTTTTTCTTCCCAGCGTTAGATATAATAAACATCAAGAAACCAATACAGCAGAGCAAGCTGGATCAGTTAAAAGATTGGACATAATCGATAGAAATGGGGTTTTATTGGCTAGAAATGTGACAGCATTTGATTTTTATGTTTATCCTCATAAAATGCTTGATATGGAACAGGATTTAAACAAAATTATAGATATTTTTCCTAGTTTAGAAGAAAGAAAACAGGGTTTATTTAATTCGTTTAATGCTAAAAAAATAGATGGGAAAGCTGTATTAGTAAAACAAAATATTTTTAGTACCGAAAAGCAAAAAATACTAAATGCAGGTATTCTAGGAATAGAATTTCAGGAAACCGAACGAAGAATATACCCTCATAATAATGTAGCATCTCATATTTTGGGTTTTTTATCAATTGATCGTCAAGGGATGGCTGGAGTAGAACGTTATTTTAATAACTATTTAAGCAATACAAGCAATCAAAACTCAATCCAACTTTCTATTGATATAAATATTCAAAATATTACAAGGCATGTATTAGAAAATGCAATTGCCAAAGTAAAAGCTCAGGCAGGTTCTGCTATAATTGTCAATGTAAAAACAGGAGAATTAATTGCCGCTGTTAGTTTGCCAGATTTTAATCCCAATAATTTAAAAGAGTATAATAATAATGATTTATTTAATAGATTTAGTCTAGGGGTATATGAATTAGGTTCGGTATTTAAAATATTTTTAATCGCTCAGGCTATTGAAAATAGAATTTCAATAACAAAGCAATATAACACGAAAGATCCATTTGTGGTAGGAGATTTTGTAATTCATAATTTTGCAGCAGATAGAGTGCGAGATAAAATGAATATGACCGAAATTTTACAGCATTCTTCAAATGTAGGATGTGCTAGAATTATTGAAGAAATGGGTAATTTTTATCAACAAAAAGAATTATTTCAAAGACTAGGTTTGCTTGATAAGCTTTCTATTGAATTATCTGAAATTGGCAGACCTATTTATAAAGATAAATGGAAATTAACACAAGCTATCACTCGTAGTTATGGGCATGGAATAGCGGTAACACCTTTAAATTTTATTTATGCCGTAGCTTCTATTATTAATAATGGCAAATCTGTTACGCCTACTTTACTTAAAGTAAACGAAGAAAAAAATGGGTCTCAATTGCCTGCTTATGTAATTAGTGAGCCAACTTCAAGAAAAGTAAGAGACATTTTGCGTACTATAGTTAACGAAGGCACTGGGCGACAAGGTGCTGCCGAAAAATATGATGTAGGTGGTAAAACTGGAACGGCAGTAAAAGTAGAAAACAAAACTTATGACAACAAAAGAAAAAATTTGGTATCTTTCGTGGCTGCAGTGCCCATCAAAGACCCTCAATATATATATTACATTGTTTTAGATGAACCAAGTGCTGAAAATATCAATGTTTTAAGAATTAGCGGAGGGAGAATGGCGGCACCCGCTATGAATAAATTAATTTCAATAACAGGACCCATGCTAGATATGCCAATAGAAAAAAATTAAAAAACTTCGTTGAATATTAAATTTATTTGTAAGTTATGAGAATAAAAAGTTGTTTTTTATATGAAATTTAACGCCAAAATTTGCACATGTGTTTTGGTGTTCACATTATCCACTTTTTTATTTCAATTAGACTTTAAGGTTAATGCAAGTAGTAGTAGCAATGCGTTAACAGGAGCGGGTGCTATAGTAGGGCCAAATTCAAAACCTATATCATATGCAGATGATGCAGTAGGGGCACTTATGAAGGCATGGGTGAAATTTAATCCCGCCAATGGTACAACTTGCACATGGCAGTGGCAAAAACCCGAGATTAAAGAAGTTTTGGGTATAATGCTGGGGATGTTATATGTTCTCCCAGATTGTCAATATGGAACTTTCTTTGCATTAAACGATGGTACAGATAAAGAAAATCCAATGTGTTTAGCAGCTACTGCGGCATTAATTTTTGGAGCTGGTCTTGCTGCAAATATAGCTTCAGAAGCAGCGGTAAGTGCAATAGCATCAACAGGAATTGGATGTAGCATTGCGGGTAATCTAGCTTTTCATGCTGGGTTAATAGCCAGCTTAGTTGCGGCAACAGGAATATTGCAGGGTACGGCTTCTCTTGCGGCATCTAGTTTTAAAATATGTGATGGAGGAGTAAATATTGTCACTCCTATGGCTTATCCAGATTCGCAAATAAAATTTATATTACAAGCAATGGGGATAAATCCTACCGTAGAAAATATTATTGATAAATACGAAAAAATATGTGTTCAACACACCTCTAGCGGTGAATATAAGTGGATGAAATATGGTGAATGCTGGTCAAAAAATGCAGTAAAAATATGTGTTTACGCACCCGATAATATTGATCCAAGCCTTGCTTTGTGTGCCAGGGTGTCTTCTACTTGTCCTTGTGCCATGTCTATTCAAAGAGGATTAATAGACGGTCCAACATACGCTAAAGATAGTAATGGGGTATATAAAACCAATGCTGATGGTACGCTTAAAATAACAGATGATGGCACGTTTCAAAAAAGATCGGGAGACTATTATAAGCAACATGCGGGAATTCACTGTAAAGCTTTAAGACATATTAATAAACCCCCTTTAACTCCAACTTATACGGGAATAATAGATGATGTTTGTCACACTTGGTCAGGATATTCAAAAAATCGTGTTACGTTGACAGCGGGAGTAGTGCAGTGCATAGCAAATACCTTCGAAAATTTATTTAAAAAACCATTAATTTACTCTACCAATAGAGGTGTTCTTAACGACGCTCAGCAGACTCGCTATAACGCTTATAATTATGATTATCAATTAGTTGATGATGTCCTAACGTTAACTTCCAGAATTTTAAATAATAATAGCACAGATGTTTCTACATTAAGCAATAAAATTAATAGCATAATAAATAATACTGCTTTTACTAGTTTCTCAGAAAGAGGAATTACTATTCCACCCCGTACTTATAGTTTTTTTCTTCCTGCCGTAAATTTATCTAATGCAATTGGATCGATAGCGTTTTATAGTGATTTGAATATCGTTAGTAGCGATCTTGCTTTATTGGGAAATACAATAGATTCAACCAGAATTAACTATTTAGATACCGCCCTACGTTCTAATATTCAAGGAATTACGGCTTTTCAAAGTTTACAAGGTGGAGTAGCTGCTATAATTTTTCTTGTTTTAATTTTATATTTTATAAATATCGGTTTTAAAATGATTAATGGACAATTTCCCCTTGAATCGTCTACAATAATTCCTATTTTCATTAATTTTGCTCTTATATATTATTTTGCCATCGGATCGGCATGGAAAGATATGGTTTTAAATATAGTAATGGATATAGCCAATGGATTTGCTACCTTTGCTTTTTCGATACCCGCAAGTAGCGTAAAAATAACAGATAAATGTAATTTTAGTGAAGACTATTATATACCTTCTTCTAATGCAATTACTACTCAATCTAATCCGTGTGGTATGGGTATATCCCAAATTACTAAAACTACTTATACCTGCAATACGCCCTCTTTTTCAATTACTCAATCTGTACCATGTCAGATTACTGCTGGAGTAACCCAAATGTACCAATGTGGTTCATCTTTGCCTCAACAAACACAGTGTGCAAATGCCTCGCAACAGAGTTATATTTGCACCACTAATGCCTCGTCCCTTGTTAAAAATACGCCTTGTTCTACTCAAAATAATACCATTCAAACTTCTTCTACTGAATATTCATGTACAAATATATCTGCTTTATGCCATTTCCCTCCAAATTCTACTCAACAAATTGTTACTTATGATGCCAATCGTAATCCTAAATATGGATGTAAACGAGGACCTTTTATTCCACCTCTTCAATATGAACAAATTTATAAACCAGTAATATATGATGGAATGAATAGTAATGGCACAATTTCTCCAACTTGGCTCATGGTGTATTGTGTTAATGCAAACAATTCGTCTGATACTAAACCTGCCACATTATTACCACAAAATCCCGATGGAAGTTATAGAAATTTGGTGTGCTCTTTGGGAGCTGGCGGAGAAAGATATGTAATGGAAGACGGATATCGTACTTCAGAACTCAATAAAATGGGAATAGTAAATCCACAATTAGTCACAACGGACAATAATTATAATATAATGCATACGGCTTTTGAAATTACTAATTCAGATGGTAGAATTATTGATATACTTAGCACTATAGCCAATGAACAAATTCTTCTTCATACAAGTTCTTTAAAATATCAACATAAGTTATTAATTGAATCTGTTAGAGCGGCTGCAAATAGACAAGAAAGGTATTATCCCATATTAAAACCATTTGGACCATCAGGATCAGTTAGAGATATGAATTACGTAGGCATCTTTGATACTTTGGATTGTAAAGCTATGAGTTATTTTGGATATACTCCAGATGATACCGAAGATGTTACATATGTAAAATTAATGTCAGGAATGCTTACCTCTTTTCCTTTTGGATGGATAGTCATATTAATTATGGTTATAATGGGAGTATCAATGATTTCTGCTGTAGGCAATCTTGTGCAAAAATATTTAGTTTGCTTTTGTGGTCTTATGATACTATTTTTTATAAGTCCGTTAGTCTTTACATGTAAGTTATTTCCCGAAACTTCAGGATATTTTGATGAATGGCTTGACAAATTTAAGGGCTTCTTAATTAGTATTCCATTATCATTTTTTATGATGGGATTATTAATCGCATTATATGATTATGCATTATATGGATCCCCTGGTATTTATAGCCAATATAATTTTGATGGCACTTTAAATTCTAATTATATAAAAGTTTTTAACGATAATGGTACAATTAACAAAGATTGTGCTAATAATGGAAATTTATCTACTGCTCCATTAGTTTGTTTGGCATATTATTTTATTAATAATGTTGAATGGATTGGAATACCTTTTACTTCAATTGCAATTCCTAGACCTCACTATGATGGAGCAGCTTTTTTATATATCTTTAAAACGCTAGTTATCAGCCTTCTTATTTCTTTTGGAGCATCTTCTATAATAGATATTTTAGATAAATTATTTCAAAGCTTAGGATTAGGAGCCGATACTTCACTAGAAGGATCTATGGTTAATTCTGCTAATTCTTTGAGAGATCAGGCTGGAGCGCGAGCAGGAGCTACGGCTAAGTTACCTTTAGATATTGCAAAAGATGTAGGCAGTAAAGCTAAGCATACAGGTAAAAAAATTGGTAGTTCGGCGGCTTCAAGTGCAATCAGTAAAATGGTTAACAGAAAATAAAAATATATGAAAAAAATATTTTATTTATTTTTAATATGCGTTTTACTTAGCATGCCTTTAAATAATTCATTTGCTAGTGCACCCTCTGAAAGTAGTGCAATAGGGCAAGTTCTAAAAAATGTTTTTAAAGATTATGGTGATTGTTATCATAATTTTTTTCTGTGGAGTAGCGATATAAGTGAAGAAAATAACAAGTGTAAAGCAGTAAATGCAGGCTTAATAAGTGCAATGATACTTGGAATGGTGGGTGGTCCATTGGTTGCTTTGGGAGTAGGCGTTGGTTATATGTCAACTTTATTTGGGGCTGCTGAAGGAATTAGGAATAGTGCTAAAATATGCAGAATTAGTCCAGATTCTGATGATATACAACCCGCTCCTTATACTGACGACATGATTAATCAATTACTAGGGGGAAATGCTAGTGTAGAAGAGATAGTTGATAAATATAATAAAATTTGTGTGGAATATCATGGGCAAAAAATATGGATAAAACAAAATCAATGTGGTAGTACTGGTGGTGCAACTTTTTGCGCTTATACTTATATGGACACTAAGGCTACATTTATAAATTCCATTCAGAATGATAATCCCAGTGATGGAAACGATCCAGAATATTTATGTGTAAGAGTATCTTCAACTTGCCCCTGTAGTTTTCCATTACAGAATGGAATTATTTCTGGACCTGAATATCAAAAAGATGGGGATGGGGTATATAAATTAAAAGCAGATGGAACTCCTAGCATCGCAAATGAAGTATCTTATTCTGCCCACGCTGCAATGCATTGCCGAGCTTTACGCAGAGCAAATTCTGTTAAGTTAATTGCCAAACCTCCAAATACTGATATAATAGATGAAGTATGTTATTCGTGGTCAGGATATTCTAAGAATTATAGATCGTTAATTAGTCCAGTTATTCAGTGCATTCAAAATACTTTGAATAATTTATTCAATAAACCAATGGCTGTTTCTCGTAACAACTCCACTTTAACTACTAGTCAGGAGGCAACTTACACTAATTATAATAATGATTATAGATACGTTACTAATATGCTAAGCTTGGTAACTGTAATATCTAATGAGATACTTACAGCAACCTCAACTAGAACCCAAAATGATTTGCAAAACCTTGCTTCTTACATAAACTCTGTAAATAATGGCATTGCTTTTACAGCAGGTCCATATGGACCGAACGGAATAGGTAATCCTAATATTACCTCTTTAACCACTACTACTGTTTCAACAGCTAATCCAGTTATTCAGCAACTTTTAGCTATTGCTATACAAGCCTTAGGATATGATCCAGTAGGAACAAATGATCCTGACCAAATTTTGACTATGGCAACTGCACCATTTGGTACTACTGGAGCCACCGATAGTAATAATATGGCTACAGCAGTACGTAATTTGCAAATGGCAAGAAATAATTTATCTGCACAAGTATTAGATTATAACACAACACAAAATAATTTAACACAGGGTATATCTACTTTTTCAACTCTAAAAAATACAATGCTCGCCAATGCTGGAGCTATTGAAGGTTTACAGAATGTTTTAAATAGTGGAGTAACTAGTTGTCCATTAATATCTAATGCCAATATTACAGATTTAAGAAATAATAATGCTTGTGCATGGCGGGTATTAAGTGCTATGCAATGTGGCTCAGCAACGTGCGTAGATACAAATACTATTAATTATTGCCCTCCTACCTGTGCCCCCTCAACTTGTCTTTGTTATTTAAGAGATTTTCTAACTAATACCAATAGTTTTGCAGGAATTGGCTTGGCAAACTATAACAGTGCTTCTGGTGGTAATCCAGGATTAGTAATTGCTGTAAATACTTATTTTAATACAATAGGACTAGCTCCTATAACAAACTCAGAAAATGTGACCCAAATATCAAATGCTATTTCATCGCTATGTAGCTCAACCATAACTAATCAAACCTGTAATGGAACAGGAACAATTACTGATTTAAATAATCACCTTCGTGCTTTGTGTAGTTCTGGATATGATTCTACTAATCAAACTTGCAGTGGAACAGGAACAATTGCTACTTTAAATCAACAAATACCTATTTTACAGAACAGAATTACTTATATGTGTAGTAGTGGCAATGCGGGATATACTAATCCACCACTTGCATATAATAGCTCAAACCCTGCTAGCACTTGCCCTTGTTCTGGTAATGGTTTAATTACTGTCGCTTATTATAAATCTCATTTAGCTAGTGGTACTACTACTTTGTCTTATGTTAATTTAGGTCAAATTCAACAAGAATTAACTATATTAGCCAATAAAATAGACAAAGATAAAATAACTTTTATGTCACAAGCACTTCAAGCTAATTCTATGACCAATGCTTTAACTCCATTTCAAAGTGTGCAAGGCAGAATGCAAACTTTCGTGCTAATAATATTGGTTATATATGTAATGATGATAGGATATAGAATGGTAATAGGAGAATTCACTCCTAATGTATCTAACCTTACAGCAATATTTATGGATTTTGCAATAGTTTATTATTTTGCTATGGGAAGTGCATGGAGAGATTATTTTTTTAATATGATTTTGAATGTTTCAGTAGGATTAGGTGAATTTGCAATGAGTGTTACTAACGATTATGTTTCTGATAGAGGGCAAGATAATTGTAATAATTATATGAATAACTTTTATCAAACAGCACCTACGGCTACTTGTACTTTTCCAAATTTTAGCATATTAAAAAATAATCCGCGTGCTAGCGTTGCTCAGCTTCTTGTACCACAAATTGTTGCTTATGATCAACGAACTAAACAAAATATAATTGGGTGCATGAAAGGTCCTTTTATTGTGACCCCTAATTATGAAACACCATATGTGCCGGTTATGGTTTATAAATTTAATAATGATGGTACTACGTCTTCAAATTTTATGAATGTTTATTGTTATAATAATCAAGTTAACTCCAATAGAGTTGTGGCAATACCTATAAATAATTTGATTACCCTTGAACCCATAAGATTGGTGTGTCCAGCTGATGGAATATGTCAAAATGGGGGGTGTACTATGGAAGATGGATATAGAATATCTGAATTAATTGGAGCTGGATTTTCTATGAATAAATTAACTAGTGCCAATGTATCTGGAGATTCATATGGAGTAATAAGCACGGCAGTACAGATTTGGGACACCAGAACGGATACAGCTAAAAATATTATACAAAGTATTGTTAGTGATACGGTAAAAATGAGAACTGCTACTATTAAAAGTGGAAGAGTTAAAGTGCTGGAAAGTATTCGTTCTTATGAGAATGCCAAACATAGAAATTATCCTATTTTAACTATATTTAACGGTGTACAAAGAAATATGAGTTATCTCGGAATGTTCGATACATTAGACTGCAAAGTTATGAAATATTTAACTTATAATCCTAGTAAATCAGACGATGTGTTATCATTAAAATTTTTGGTATCAGTATTATGGACGGGTCCTTTAGGAATCGCAGTATGGGCTGTTATGGTTCTTATGGGTTTTCTTTTTATATCGATGATAGGAACAATAGTGCAAGGATATTTAGTATCAATGGGAGCAATAACAATTTTAGCCTATTTATCACCCTTAGTTATGCCTTGTTTGTTGTTTAATGATACCAAAGGTTATTTTACTACCTGGTTATCACAAATAAGAAAATATGCTACTGGTATTCCAGTTTCTTTATTAACACTAGGTATTTTAATGGTTCTGACAGATTATGTATTTTATGGAGATCCAGCTCAATATCAGCAAAATAATATGTTTGACTCAAATGGCAACGTTAATCAATCTTGTGGGGCTAGTAATCCAGAAAAGGCTCCTTTGATCTGTTTATTATATTTAATGAATAATGCCGTGCAACCTTCAAATTGCACTTTTGGCATTTGTGTTTTTACTACTCCTAATTTTGGACATCTTTTGTTGTTATTATTGGTAGCTCTGTTAAAAGGCATCATTATACTTAATATTGTGGTTGATTCATTAGGCAAAATAGAATCATTTATGAATAGCATGTTAGGCACCAGTCAAGATGTAGCCTTAAATGGATCAATATTTAATAGTAGTACTGGCTTATTTAGCCATTTAAAAGCTAGAGGAGAATCAATAATTTCGGCTCCAGTTGATATTGCACGAGATATTTCTGATAAAGTTTCTCATACAAAGCAACAAGTAAAATCTGCTTCCAATACTTCTGCTGCCAAAAGCGTTATGGAGAAAAAAGAAGAATCCTAATAAGATCGAAATACTTAAACTTAACTTATAGCTAAATAATTTTTAATATTAAAAAAAGCATTTTGCAAACCAACAATAATATAATAAACTAAAGCCGATTTTTTTTCAGTTAAAAGAAAAGAAGCATCAGATAATCTTTCTTTTTTAATTTTTGAATCTATTTGATCGCTAGCTTCAATTGCAGATTGTAAATTGTTATTATCTTGTGCTACTATTTCTTCTACATATAAATTAGAAAATTTATCGCCAAAAAGCATATCAGCATATATTTCAGCAGAAATTTTCATAGGATAAGAATATTGTACCAGTGTAGTCGCTGCCTTACGATTAATTAAAGAAGCTTGCATAGAAAAAACAGGCACATAATATTGAAATAAAGATACTTTATCAGTCAAGTCTGTAACATTAAACCTTAAATATTTTTCCCATCCTCCATATGAATTGCTTTGACCAAATCCTACTCTATCCCATAATTTAGGTTTTTTTTCAAGCTCGGCAATTACTTCCAGCAACAATTTAACATTTAAAATTTTAGCATCATCTTCAAAAATTAAAGCATATTCATAATCGGATTCTAAAAAAGCTTTCCAGGCTTTTACATGGCTCATATAGCATCCCACCACACCTTTGCTGGCTACTTCGACAGTATTTATTTTGAAAGCCTTAGCATCAAAGTTTTTATTTAATTCTTGATTACTTAAATTATTACCATCTATTGCTTCTATTCGATGAGCAGGAAAGTTTATGTCTTTTAATTGGCGTTTAATACTGGCTAATCTATCTTTAGATTTTTTCATATTAATATAATAAATTCCTATTCCTTTGAGATTAGTTTTATTGTAATTTTTATATCCCGAGTCATTTAATTTATAATATTCATAATATTTAAAATATATTGTTATAAGAGTTGCTAAGCATCCGATAATAATAAATATTATAGAATTAAAAATTATTTTTTTTACTTTTAATTGTCGCACTTAAATTATTAGATAAAATTTATTTATGTTCCAGTAATTCTATTAAGGTTTTTTTAAAATCACCTGAATTCAAGCCTTTTGGCATAACGGGCATTATTTTCATTTGTATAGCCCCAGCACTTTTTTTGCTAAATAATTTGGGAGGCCAATATTTTCCTGAATCTAAGGTTACTGGGATTACATCAAACCCTTCTTGATAAAGCGATAAAAAACTAAAATGATAAGGATAATCCTGCAAAGATGAATTGTAAGGCACTCGAGTTCCTTGGGGAAAAATAACTATATTATGCCCCAAAGATAATTTTTCTTTAATATCCAAAATCATTTTTTTCATAGACTTAATTCCTCCTTTTCTATCCACTGCTATCATATTCATTTGTTTTAAATGCCATCCATAAAAAGGTATACTAAGTAAACTTTTTTTTAATATGTAAGAAGGTTTATCTAAAAGAGTTAAAAAAATTATTGTTTCCCATATTGATTGATGCTTGCTTGCAATTATGGCATTAGGTTTTATATTTTCTATACCGCTCACTTGATAGGTAATACCATAAATATATTTAGCTAAAAATAAAATAACAGCTCCCCAAGTTTTATAAATTTTTATCATTCCATTTTTAGAAAATCTACAAAAAAAAGCTATTATAGAAATTAAACTAGTGGCTAATGTACAGCAAATGGCAAAAGTTATATTTTTAATAAAACTAACCATTAAATTTAATAAATTATTTAAGTGTAAATCTGTTTTTATTAACTTAATGTCAATTTAATTTATATTAACCTAATTAAAAAATATTTATTATTCTAGTTGCTTTATAGAACTTTTTAGGTTAAAATTACTAGGTCAGGTAAATGTTATATTGAAACTATATGCTAGTAGGCTCAACTAATTCTTCACAAATTGAAATATTAACAAAGCACATAGAAGTTAATAATCAATTTATGGCATTGTGTGATGCCCATGGCAAGGATTTTATAAAAGCTATGAAAGTATTAGAAGAACTAGCCCAAAAAGATAGTTTTTTAACTTCGAAACTTGCCTCTATTAAAGCATTAAGCGAGTATTATGAAAATGATTGGTTGGGAACAGGTCAAGGTAGACAAAATATGGCAAGCTATTTCAAAGGAAAGCTTTCTAATCATAAATCTAAAGAAAAAGTAGCAGAAGAAATAGAAAAAAATCGTAAATTAATAATTGGCTATCTTTTACAAAATTTTAAACCTTTTGGTGAAGATATTTCAAATTATGAAGCTCACAGAATATATTCTTATGCATTAGATGACGCTTTAAAGCAACATAGCGTGCAACCTGAAATTTGTTTAGCTGGCGCAACAAACAGTTTTTATCAAAGTTTTCTAGAACAAAAATTAACCAAAAAAAAAGAAGAATTTAAAACAGAAAATGTTGAACTTTCTAAAAAAATAAGCTTATTAACTGAACAAAATTCTAGCACTCAATCTACTACTGCATCAAGTTCTTCTACTAATTTAGCTCAAACTATAACAATTAAACAAACTAGAGATGTTGTTCCACAGTTAACCTTGGGATTTAATTTTGCATCAGAGAATGAGCAACTAAATAGAGTAGAAAATTTAAAAAGATTACTGAATAATCATGGATTAAGAAATTGTTTTACACATTATAATAAGGAAGCAAGTAATGTACCTGAATCTCGTCTTACTCTTAAGCCAGATGTTAGCGAAGAAAACTTATTAAAAATTTTTAGCTTATTAAAAGATAACGATGTTCCCATTTATTGTGCCGATAGAAATCAAAGGGTTGTTGATTTTCAAAGTTTTTCATTATCGTTGCCAAATCAAGCTGTTTTACCAGCTCACCGAAATGTTGCTAACCAAAGATTTTAATATATATTTAATTAACTAAAAAATGCTATTTTTTATTTCTAATGCTTTTATTGAAAACTACCGTTTTTTAAATATATTTCATTATATTACGGTTAGAGCGATGATAGCTTTTGTTAGTTCTTTTATATTTTCTTTATTTGTATTCCCTCATTTTATTAAGCTTATAAAAAAAATAAGCCATAAAGGGCAACCTATAAGAACAGATGGTCCTGCTCATGAACATAAAGTGGGTACCCCTACCATGGGAGGCTTAATTATTATAATAGCAATTTTGTTAAGCTCTATTTTAACGGCAAATTTAACTAATAAATATGTATTAGCCCTACTTTTTGTTTTAATAAGCTTTGGCACCCTTGGTTTTATTGATGATTGGCTAAAAATTACTAAATATAATACCAAAGGAGTGCCTGGCAAAGTAAAATTGTTATTTCAATGCTTAATATCGTTATTGGTAATATTATGGATAAATTACGAAGCCAACCAATGGTTTAGAAGCACATTGGTGTTTCCAATTTTTAAAAATTTTATATTAAATATGGGTTTTTTTTATACTTTGTTCAGAATTATTGTAATAACAGGGTCAAGTAATGCAATTAATTTAACCGATGGTTTAGATGGTTTAGTAACTATGCCAATTATATTGAGTACAACTTGTTTGGCAATTTTTGCCTACATTATAGGTAGCACTAGCTATTCAGGATATTTATATTTTACTTATATTAAAGGAGTAGCAGAAATTGTGGTACCTTGTGCTGCTTTGATTGGCGGTTGTTTTGGTTTTTTATGGTTTAATATCAAACCAGCCCAAATTTTTATGGGGGATGTTGGTAGTTTAAGCTTGGGAGCTTTTTTAGGAACGGTAGCAATAATTATTAAGTGTGAAATTTTATTTGCTATTGTGGGAGGATTATTTGTAATCGAAGCTTTATCGGTAATTTTGCAAGTTTATTACTTTAGATTAACTGGAGGCAAAAGATTATTTAAAATGGCTCCCATACATCATCATTTTGAAAAATGCGGTTGGAGTGAAATGCAAATTGTTGTAAGATTTTGGATTATAGCATTGCTGTTTACAATAGCAGGACTAATGATGTTAAAAATTAGATAAAATTAGTGATGTACCGATTCACCAATATAAACACAAGCCAACATTGAAAAAATATAAGCTTGTAATAAAGCCACAAATATTTCAAAAATCTGTAAAACAACCAAGAATGCAAATGGAAATAATCCAAAAAAACCTGTTAAAATAACAAAATAAGCTATAACATCCAGCATAACGTGACCAGCTACCATGTTAGCAGCCAAACGAACCGATAAACTTATTGGACGTGCTAAATAAGAAAATATCTCTAAAGCAAAAATTAATGGAACCATTAACATGGGAGTTCCTTCGGGCAAAAATATCTTTAAAAATCCGTGCCTATGCCTTACTAAAGATATACCAATGCAAACAATAAAAACTATTAAAGCCAATGCAAATGTAATAATGATATGGCTAGTAAAAGTAAATCCCATTGGCATTAAACCAATTAAATTGGTAGATAAAATAAATATAAATAAAGTAAAAATAAGCTTTTGATAAAAAGAATTACCATATTCTCCAATTGATTGAGAAACCATAGTATGAATAGCTTTATATAAAGATTCAAAGCAAACCATTATTTTATTGGGTTTAAAAGGCGTAGATTTAAAAGAAGCCATAATAAATAAAACCCCAGTTAAAACAAAGCAAAATAAACTGGCAAAAGCTGAATTTGTAATAATAATGTTAAATCCTGCTAACTTAAATTCGACAATTTTATATATTTCAAATTGATGAAAGGGATTAAAAATTTTCTCTTGAATCATTATAAAGCTAAATTATTTATTTTTAAAAAAGCTAGTTCGCAATCTTTATATATTTGGTTTTTTAATTCGTCAATAGAATCAAATTTTTTTTCTTCTCTTATATAATCAATAAATTCAATTGATAACCTAGCTCCATAAAAATCAATTAAATCTTGTTTTAAAATATGCACTTCAAGATGAGGGGTTTTATGATTAAAGGTAGGCTTTATACCAAAATTAGCAATCGCAGGATATTTAACTCCGTTTAAATAGGCAAATACTGCATATACTCCATATTTAATTTTTACATATTCAATTTCGGTAAATAAATTAGCAGTTTTATGTTTCAATTGATTGCCAGCTATTTGTGAACCCCTGATAACTACTCCTGTTATTTGAAATTTTCTTCCTAGCAAAGCGTTAGCTTGAATAATATTGCCTTTCTCGAGAAACTCTCTAATTAAACCCGAAGAAATTATTTTTTGTGACTCATGTTTTTTTAAAACAAAACTCTCAACTTCAATGTCATATTTTTCTCCTATTTTTTTTAATGTAGTGGCATCTCCTTGCTGATTAGCTCCAAAACGATAATTTTCACCTACTACAACACATTTTACATTTAGCTTTTTTTTTAATATTTCACAAATAAATTGGTCGCATGAAAGGTTAGCAAAATCATGATTAAATTTTACTACATAAACAAAATCAATTTTGCATATATTTATTGTATAAGCTACCTTATCTTGCAACGACGTGAGATAAAAAGAATTTGAATTCTTTTGAAAAAATTCGATTGGATTAGGATCAAAAGTAAGAATTCCAACTGCAGAATTATTAATTTTTGCGATATTTTTGGCATAGTCCATTAAAGCCACATGACCTATATGTAAGCCATCAAATTTACCAATTATTAAAGTGGAGTTTTCTTTAAATCTTCCAGTTATAAAACCGCTATTTATCATTATCTAATATAAAAAACATTTGCAACACACTGTTTTGCTTTTTATATTCATAGATGTCAATTCCAAAACCATTTATATTTCTAGAAATATCTTCCATGTATGACATTGCTAAAATATTATTATTTTCATAATCAACGCCAATTACTATTCCTATTCTTCCTCCTATTCCTTCAGAATATCCAATATCCTGTGAAAGATTAAAATAGCGCTCACATATAATCATGCCTGGCAAAATATCTTTTATAGTATTGGCACTAACAATTGAAAGTTCATCTTCTATTTTTTCTTTAATAACAATAGAGTTATTATCCCATAAAATAAATCCTTTGTTATTATATTCGCTATGCAAAGACATTAAATTTAAAGTATTTATTTTACCTTGAATACCAATAATTTCCGCTAACCATAAAGAAGAATCTTTAGGATAATAAATAATTTTTTGACTAAAAGAACCTGTTTCTTGACCATTATAAAATAACATTATCGATTTATTGGCAAAAAAAGTGTAATTAACTAAAAATTTTTTAATTTCGCTATTATCTAAAATATGATCTGGCAGATTGATATTATAACTTAAAGCGGAATATGAATCCAGAGGAATTTTTAAAGAATGAGCTATGTAACCCAAAGATGTTATAAACCCCAACATATCATGAGTTCCTTTTTTATCTTTATTGGCAACTCCTCCCAATAAAGTAGGCATATCCCAATCAATATAAATATCTGATAACATTTTACCAGCTAAAATCGTTTGAACCGAAGATTTATTTTTAAGAATATCAATAGCATGGTCAATGGCTTCTGGCATGTTATTGGTATATATTATTTCATCTCCTAGTTTATTATTTTTCCAGGCTAAATTACCTATATCTAATAAAATTTCCTTGTCTTTTAACATTCTCTTAATAATTTTTTCAGAATTAAATTTTTTACAAGCATAATTATTATTTTTACAAAACTCAGTTATTTTGCTTTGCATATCTTCAATATTTTTTTTTAGTTCTTTTCTATAATTTTCTTCCTGCAAAATAACTAATTTAGCTAATTTATTAGAGGGAGTTTTAGAAATTATATCTAAAATTCGTATAGCTTCAGGTTCTGAAAATTCTTTTGAGGTAATTAAAGAAGTAGAGGGTAATTTAGATTTAGTAAAGAAGTAGATTAACGATAAAAAAATTAAAAAAAATATTAAGAATGGTGGATTTATTAATTTTTTGATCATAAGGTATTAATAATATATACATTTTATTTTTTTAATTTAATTAATTAATTTGCAATATTTTTTATATAACTTATAGAGCAAAAGAAAAAAGTATTAAAAAATGATTAAAAATTTATTTATCATTTAAAATTATAGTAGAATATAATCACTTAGTGACATAATTTTAAAAGATGTATTTCTAAATAATTTATAATTAAACTTGATTTTAAAATTTTTTCTTATCTAGTTTTTTTGCTGGAGACATAGTTCAATTGGTTAGAGCACTGCCCTGTCACGGCAGAAGTTGCGGGTTCGAGTCCCGTTGTCTCCGCCACTTAAGTTAAGC
>JANYEN010000062.1 GCA_025363115.1 Alphaproteobacteria bacterium
AGGTGTTCTTGAGGACTTAAACAATATCAAGAAGCGTTAGAGCGTGATTTAATCATTCTTCTATAAAATCCTTGATGGCTTTTTACGTCAATAAACTCTTTTATAATTTCTTTTTGATTAGCGTTTTCTATTAAATATTCATATTTATTATATTTGTCAATAATAGAAAAATTGCATTCATGCTCATTATTGCTATGATGTAAAAAATTATTATAAAATCTAGCAAGTGACATTATGTCTGTTTTTTTAGTTCCGCTACGTTTCAATCCAACTATATTGACTCCCATTATTCCAGCGTGCATAACGGAATCTCCTGCGTGATGATGACTCATATACAGGGTAAATGGCATCATATCTCGGTTTAAACCAGAGCATCCTCCAATCATTACATTTTTGCCTATTCTAGTAAATTGATGAATAGCGCTGTTTCCTCCTATTATGCTATAGGAATCTATTTTAACATGTCCAGCTAATGCTACATTGTTGGCTAGAATGATATTGTTTTGTAAAATGCAATCATGTGCCACATGACTATAAGCCATTAATAAACATTCATCTCCAATTTGGGTTATTAAATTTTCTTTAATGCTTCCACCTGATATAGTTACGCTTTCTCTAATAATGTTTTTATTACCTATTAATACCTGCGATCTATCGTCTGTTTCTTCGTATGACTGAGGAGGAAGCCCGATTGCAGCAAATGGAAAAATTTGGCATTCGTTTCCAATTTTTACGTTACCAGCAATATTTACATGAGAATAAATATGGGCATTATTGCCAATATCAATATTTCCTTGTATTACACAGTAAGGACCAATTTCTATATTATCTCCTAAATTTATATTTCCTGACAATATTGCCGTTGAATGTATTCTGTTGCCCAAGGTTTTTACAACTTAAAAATATAAAAACACTTCTTATTAAAACTATATTTTTATTATTCAACATATTTCTTGACTTTTGCCAAAAAAATAAGTTTATTTCTATAATATATTTTATTTATTAACAGAAGCTTAAAAATATGTCAAGTAAAAAACTTTGTTTAACCATTGGCGATCCAATATCTCATTCTAAAGGTCCTACCATCAAAAGTATGGCATGCGATTTATTAGGAATCGCTCAAGAATATGAATTTAAACCATATCAAACAAACTTAGCTAATGATGGAGAAATTGAAAAACTTAAAAAATTTATCGCCCAAAATAATGTGGTAGGAATTAGCGTTACCATGCCTAATAAATCGGCTGTTATTCAAATATGCGATGAAATTGATCAAGCTGCTAAATTTATGAACGCCGTCAACACCGTAGTTATTAAAAATAATAAATTATATGGTTATAATACCGATTATATTGGAATAGTAAGTGCTTTAAAAGCTGTGACAGTTTTAGAGAATAAAAAAATAGCTATTTTAGGTAGCGGCAATACTACTTCTTCTGCATTATATGGCTTAGCTAAAGAAAGTACAGATATTACTATCTTTAATAGAACTTTAAGTAAAGCACAACAATTAGCTCAAAAATTTAATGTTAAATATGATGATATAAAAGCTATTAATTGCGAAAAATTTGATATAATTATCAATACCACTAGTGTTGGACTAAATAACGAAAATGAATCTCCAATCGATACCGGCAAAATTAATAGCAATAATATTGTTTTGGATGTTATATATAAACCTTTAGAAACAAAGTTGCTTAGAGAGGCTAAAAAAAATGGAGCTCAAATTATTTATGGAGTTAATATGCTACTTTATGTTACTTTCCCGCAAATTTTTTATTATACAGGGCATCAATTATTGGATGAGCAAAAAAAACAAATAATAAGCTTTTTTGCAAAATGACATATGTGGTAACCGATAATTGCATAAAATGTAAATATACTGATTGTGTAATTGTTTGCCCCGTAGATTGTTTTTATGAAGGTGCTAATATGTTGGTTATTAACCCTAATGAGTGCATTGATTGCGGGGTGTGCGAAGCCGAATGTCCAGCTCAAGCGATAAAACCTGAAAGTGAAGATTTATTAGAATGGATTGAATTTAATAAAAAATATTCCCAGCAATGGCCAGTTTTAACTGTTTTGCTTAAGCCTATGATGGATGCCGATAAATATAATGGCGAAAAAGATAAATTAGATAAATATTTTGACTTTAACTCAGGAAGTAAAAAGGTATTAAGATAAAATATTACTACTACCTAGACATTGTTTTATCTTTGTTACCAAAACTTATGCTATGCAATTTTACATAATCTAATATCCATTTTGTTTGATTTGCACTTTGTTGATCTACAGGCAATGGGGCACAAGGAAGACTTTTAAAACTAGGAAGATAATATTCTGACTCGCTTGTAATTTTCTTTGCTTTCCTACCAAAAAATTCAGCGGGAAGTATAACAGCTACATCTCTTTCTGAATCAGTAAAACTAAAAGAAGCGTAACATTTTAGAGCTAATTTTCTTTCTTTTGGCACAGATAGTGGTAGGTACTCTTGGAAATATGTGGTTTCTGTTTTTCCATTTGGTAGTTTTTTACTTTCAAAGCAATCAAGGGTTTTTGAATTTATCATACCCAAGCAGTTTGTATGCAAATTGTCTAGAATGGCACTATTATTAAAATCTTCATAATTAATAAAAACTTCTGTATTGGGAGTGGGCATAACATACTCATCAAATAAACTACGACTTTTACAATCCCCGATATCATTTAGAGAGTTTTTTGCATCAATTTTTCTAACTTTTAGCTTAGTTTTTGTCGATAACTCTAAAAATTGATCTATTTTTTTTACATATTTTTTACTATAATCAGATTTATTCCAAGTTACGATGGCAAAACTATCGGTTTGTATTTTTGGCAAAAGATCGCCTGGATCTCGTAAGGATTGCTGGTCATATATTGCGCAAGCATTATGGGCACGTGCCAAAGAAGATAATAAGTGAGGATCACGTGTGCTAACCATTGCTCTAGCTGCTTCATTTTTAGAATGCACCAATATTCCTATTGTAGCGCCATGATTTTTAGGTAATTGAATTAAAGAATCTGGGCAAGCATTATTAAATTCATTATTTGGCTCTAAAACCATGTTTAGACATTCTTCTCTGCCATAATTTTCCATAAACCATTTTTTTAATAAAATTATACCAGTTGTTTCGCATCCATTATCCATTAATTTTCTAAAGCATTCAACCCTTCTTCCACAAGTTTCAATGTGTTTTTTGGCTTCTACTGGTGATGTTTCTCTAATATTTTCAACGTCTTTTCTCCAGTTATTTTCAATTTCATGTAAAATTTCGTCATAATGTGTTAAGTTTACGCCTAATTTTTCTAGCTCTTTCTTAAGTTCAATATTTATGCTATCGTTTATCCAATCAAGAGATTTT
>JANYEN010000071.1 GCA_025363115.1 Alphaproteobacteria bacterium
TTTTGGTTGATTTATCGCTTCCACAATACGGGCATACTGGCTTGCCATTCCATCTAACTTTTTCAAGATGCTTAATACATTGCTCTTGAGTTTTGAATTTGTTTGTAACTTTTACTATATCTATATTTTTAAAGTAATTAACTTATGTTTTATAAACATCTTCAATTTCTTTTACCTGCATTGCTTTAGTAAATTCTTCCTATGTAATACCATTACAATCTTGAGAAATATTAAATTCCATTGCATTGGGATTTTCAAAACCTACATGTCTCATTATTCCATAATTTTCTGATTTTTGAGAAATTGAAAAGTTAACACATTCTGTACACCAAAGTGCATATTTTTCTTCAATTATTATTTCTGGATTACAATCTAATTTTTTTGAGTATTCTATAATAGATTTTTTTAGATTTTTTACGGCAATTGAAATATGGAATTTTTTCATAAAATTATATATATTAATTAATTTCTATATCTAAGCTTAAACTTAAATATAGAAATTAAAACTTAAAAATTAATTTTTATTTACTCTGCAAATTCGTCTTTTAAAATAAGCTCAGCAACACGTTTACCGCTAAGAAGCATTGATCCAAAAGTTGGACCCATTCTATGCAAGCCAAAAGTTGTAGCGGCAGACATTCCACATGCGTAAAGACCTGGATAAACCTTGCCTGTTCTATTGACCAATTCTTCTTCCGAAAGCTCAACATTCATTGGAAAATCTCTATTTTTTGATTCAACAAGACCTCTTTTGGCAAGCAATGATACAGCATCGGCACCATGACCAGTTGCGTCTATCATAATTTTACATTCTAGGGCTAAAGGGTCTAAACAGGTTATATTCTTGGGTAAAAACTTAGTTGCAAGCCAGTTTATTACTCCGCCGCAAACTTGACCATTTTTAACCACCAAATCTTCTAAAAATAATAAGTTCATAACTTTAACGCCACAATCCATAGCATGTTTAATTGTTGCGGCACAGGCATGAGGAGCATCGCCCACCCAAATTCCGTCTTCCCATTCTTTTAATGGTACTCCAAAATCTTGAATGATTGTGTGTGAAGGAGCTCTAAAAGTAGCTTTGTTTAAATAACATCCGCCTACCCAAAAACCGCCACCAAGATAATTATTTGCTTCCAAAATAACTACGTTTTTGCCATTCTTTGCTAAGTCAGCTCCCGCAATTAAGCCACTTGGTCCTGCACCAATTATCATTACATCGCTTTCTAAAACACTATCCACCATATCGAAGTATTCCTTCATTATAGCTCTGGTTATTGTAGCTTCTTTGCCACTACCTGGAAATATTTTGTCTGTCATAAATTAAAAAATAAACAATAAAAACCGAGTTTAAGATTATATCGATTGGTTTGTTTATGATTAATTATAACATGCCAAAAGTGGCATTTTTTATCTTCAGTCATTCCTACGGTTAAATTACTAACTCAGGTACAAACGGTATAATCTCAGCCTAATTGAAAAAATTAAGCACCCGTAAATAAATGATAAATAATATATTTTTATATACAACAAAAATTTATAAGTAATAATAGGGTTGTCTATATATTATTTTTTATGTTTATGAATTTTGCTTCTTCTGATCCACGTCAAATACCTTTTATGGTTGTTAGCGAATTAGTGCCGTTTTTTTCTAATAATAAAGTTATTACTGATTTTACTAATATTGTAAATAATAGGTTATACCCATTATTGCGTGACCAAATAAAAGAAAGAGCTGATAAAAATAGTCAGATAAAATTCCCCGCTATAACTGCAGAAGAAATAAAAAGCATGATGGATGCTGAAAAAATTGATATAAAACCTATTTTTGCTGGATACGACAAAGCCCAGGTAGAAAAAATTGAATTTAATATGCTTGATGGCATTGCAAAATATATCAATGCCTTGGCGGATAAAAATCTTAATGCCGATAGTCCTATCCATGGAGCTAATTTGGTTGTACAAAATGCGCAAGTTAGTGGCGTCGATTACGGTCACGCTGGAATGTTTAATATTATTGCCTTGCTTGGGGCAAATGCTGATCATACTTTTCATGATGACGAAAAAAAAGCTTTAAAAAATTTAACAGAGCAATATTTTCCTTCAATGGAAAAAATCCAGGCAGCAATGAAATTATATAATGCGGATAACGCTTTATCTGAATTAAAGCAGGGTGTAAATACTCCCCAATCTATAGAGCCAATAAATATTTCTGATTGGATGATAGATGGTAAGAGAAATCCTAACTTTGTAATTGCCTTAACCAATACCAGAGGTAATGTAGATGGACCAGCATTTTATTCCGATTTACTAGTTAGCGCTCAAAATATTGCTAGAGCTGTTGGAAATATAGGATTTACTGAAGAAGAATGCACCCAAATTCATAAAGCTTTAGTTAACGAATGTATCAAAATGCCAAATATGCAAAGTGATGCGATAAATGGTAAAATTGCCAAGCAAAATAGTGCACATGGTGTTGTAAAATGGGCAAAAAGTTTTGATTCTTCTAATATGATTTTAAGTGAACAAAATGTTGACATAGAAAAGATCAGTTCATTTTGCGATAAATTGATAAGTGCAGTAAAAATTCATGGTAATGACATGTTTAAGCCTACCGTTGAAAAGCCTAATATAGCAAGTAAATCTCCGCAAGAACAGTCTAAATTGCTTATTACTAAATTAGAAAGTATTAAAGAAGAGGCAATTGAAAGGCTTACCGAAAGCAGACAAAAATCTAATGAAAAAGTTACAAAATATGAAGAGCAGAAAGCCATACACAAACAAAGCTCAACAAATATGGATTTGCCTCATTAAATTAAATAAACTAGTTTTGTCAAAAAAAGAATTCGTAAATATTTTTGGCAAAACTGGTTTTAAATTCGGTTTAAATAAATAACGCACATTATAATAATTATTAATATTGCCGGAACTTCATTAATAACTAAAAAAAATAATTTAGATTTTGTGTTTGAATTAGCGACAAATTTTTTATAACATAAAGATAGAAATCCATGTAAAGCACCCATAATTAATACTAATAAAAGCTTAATATAAATATATTTTGGCCCTGAAAATCCTCCTTTATGAAAAAAAAGAGTTAAGCCAGTTACAAAAGCGGCTATTATGGCAGGTAGCATGATCAATTTTAGTAGTCTTTTTTCCATTATAAGAAGCATGCTATAGCTTTCTGACCCGATTTTAGTTTGAGTATGATAAACAAAAAGTCTTGGCAAATATAACATGCCCGCCATCCAAAAAATTACCATTGAAAGATGAGCTATTTTAACCCATGCATAAATTACAGGTGATAGCATAAATAAACGTTATTAAAATTGCCTCGTCACGGCTGATAAGAAATAATACCTTTAGCCTAGAGTTAAAGGATAGATAGTAGGAAATAGCCAGGGCTATATCGAAACTACCTTTTATATATGCAATAATTATAGCCAGGGTTAATTTTCTATCATTACCAGTGACAAAGCAATTTTATTTTGATAACCCGAAGAATTAAATTCAATAGTTTTATTTAAATACTTTTTATTATTAATAATACTTGCATATTATAAATATATTGATTGTTGATTTTGTAGTAAAACATATTTTTTATTTAATTACTGTTCAAAAGTAATTTTTAAATTATTATTTTTACGTAATTTTTATATTTTTATTATTTACTATCACTATGAGTCAAAGTCAACAAATTGGTACTGTAAAATGGTTTGATGCCATGAAAGGATATGGTTTTATTAAGCCTGACGACGGATCGCAAGATGTATTTATACATATTTCCGAAGTAGAAGCAGCGCAACTTAAAACTCTAGACCCAGGTCAAAGATTAACGTTTTTTACTATGTTAGATCAAAAAGGCAGAAGAGCCGCTAAAGAAATAAAAAAGACCGACTAAAAAATATGCCCTAGAAGTCTAGGGCAAAAAATTAATGCTAGACTCTATCGTGTTCATAAAATTAGATATTTGTACATGAAGTCTTGTTACATGTATCTGATTTTATTTAAACTGTTTAGTAAATGACTACAAAAAAACTCCACCTTTCTGATTCCACTGTAAACAAATCTAAAGAACTGCCTGAAGTAGATAATAATTTACCTACTCCTTTAGCTATTAAAGATGATGCTGCCTTTAAACCTCATTTTGAAATTACCGAATCCATCCATGAAATAACTTTTAAAAGCTTGCTTATACCTGAATGGATGCTAAAAATTCTTACAGACATGAATTTTTCAAAACCCACTACAATTCAGGAAAAAGCTATTCCAGCCGCTATTGAAGGCAGAGATGTATTGGCGTCTTCTCAAACAGGGAGCGGTAAAACTGCTGCTTTTGCGATACCTGTAATAATAAAAATAATTAATGATAAAAATAGTGCTTGCTTAATTTTAGCTCCTACTAGAGAGTTGGCATCTCAAATTAAAGCCGTTATTCATTCTTTAAGAGGAAATAACGGAATTTTTACTGCTTTATTAGTAGGTGGCGAGCCTATATCAAATCAATTTAAACAATTAAAAGCTAATCCTCGAATAATTATAGCTACCCCAGGAAGATTAGTAGATCATTTAAAGCGAAATACTTTGAAACTAGACCAGTTTGAAATTTTAGTATTAGATGAATTTGATCGTATGCTAGAAATGGGTTTCAAAGATGCAATTCAGCAAATTGTGGGTAAATTACCCGCAGAAAGACAAACATTAATGTTTTCGGCAACTACCAGAGATAGCGTTGTTAAACTTGCTCACAAATATTTGAAAAACCCTATAGAAATTAAGATTGGAGCTCCTAAAGATCAGCCACTTAATATTAAACAAGAATTTGTTTACACGACTTTTTCTAAAAAATATCAAGATTTGTTAGCTCAACTTGAACAAAGACATGGCTCAATTATAATTTTTGTTGCCACCAAACATGGTGTAGACAAATTAGCGGAACAATTACAAAAAGAGGGCAAAAGCGTTGATGTGATTCATGGCGATTTAAGACAAAGACAAAGAGAAAAAGTTATTAAAACATTTCGTGAAGAAAAATTTGAAATTTTAGTGGCTACCGATGTAGTAGCACGGGGAATCGATATTCCTCATATTATGCATGTAATAAATTATGATATGCCTCAATGTTTAGAGGATTATAATCACAGAATTGGCAGAACAGGTAGAGCTGTAGGTTCGCAAGGATCATCTTTAGCTTTAGTATGTTTACCAGGAGATAAAAGAAAATATGATGCTATAAAAATGGGCTTAAATTCTGATGAATCAGAGCCTGATATGCGTGGCCCTAAAAAACAAAATTTTGGATATAAAAAAGAGGGTTTTGATAGAAAAAAACCTAGCTTTAATGGTAACAAAAAATTTTTTCATAAAGATAAAAAACCTAATCAGTTTTAATGGATATTATTTATAGTTAGGAGTATTAAAAAATAATATTAATAAAACATTAGTTGATTTTAGTTTGCCTAAAAAAGTGACAATTTATATTATGCTTAATAATTTTTTAGCTAATTAAATAATTATAATACATTTTTATTAGCTAAAAATATAGCAATATACCTGACAACAAATTTATAGTATTGTAAAAACTTTTTCTAATTATTTTCCTTTTCACCAGCAGAATTATTCTCTGATTTAATAGAAATTATTCTCTTTTCGATAGCAGATAAGGTTTCAGCAATTCGGTCTTTTTGAATATTATTACTAATAACTCTATCTTCAGCAATCTTGGCAATATTATCTAATTTATTACGTGCTTTATTTAAATATTCAAGAGCTTCATTCTGTTGTTGCTCTAAAAATTTAATTTTTTCCATATCTTATGTTATTTATTTGCTAAGTTTTTAGCAAAGTCTCCAAAAGATTCTAAAGCTGAAATATCAAGGGGTTCTGAAAAATCTATTTTTTTTGGTTTTTCTCCTACAAAAGTTTCATAATCAACTACAGTAGAGTTTTCATCACTTGGTATGGACTCGTTAGCAGGTTCAACTGAAAGTACAGCTTTTTTTGCTTTTTTAATTGATAATTTGAGTCTGCGTTTTTCATCAAATCCTAATGCAATTACTTCTACCGTATCTCCTTCTTTAAGATAATTTTCAACTTTATCGACTCTTTCTTCGGCGATTTCACTAATATGAACCATTCCACTATGATTGCCAAATAAAGCTACTATAGCTCCAAACTGCATCACTTTCGCTACTGTGCCAGTATATATTTGTCCGATAGAAACTTCTGTCACTACGTCTTTAACCATTTGAGTAGCTTGCTCTAAAGAAGTTTTATTAGCTGCAAAAATCTTAACTGTTCCATCTTCAGAAATATCTATTTTAGCTCCTGTAGCTTCACAAATTCCTTTAATTGTAGCTCCAGCTTTACCAATTACATCGCCAATTTTTTCAGGTTTAATTTTAACCTCTTCTATTCTAGGAGAAGATTCGCTTAGCCCGCTACCTTTTTCTAGGGCTATTTCCATTTTATTTAAAATAAAATCACGACCTTCTTTAGCTTGGGCTAAAGCTTCTTTTATTATATCGGGGGTAATGCCTTGAATTTTAATATCCATTTGCAAAGCAGTAATGCCATCTCTAGTACCTGCAACTTTAAAATCCATATCACCTAAATGATCTTCATCTCCCATAATATCGGTTAAAATGGCATATTTATCGTCTTCTTTAATTAGCCCCATAGCAACTCCTGCTACATGTTTGGCAATAGGTACTCCAGTTGCCATAAGAGCTAAAGATGTACCGCATACTGTTGCCATGGAAGACGATCCGTTAGATTCTGTAATATCGGAAACCACTCTAATGGTATAAGGAAATTCTGACTTAGAAGGCAATAAAGGTCTAATAGCTTTATAAGCAAGCTTTCCATGCCCTACCTCTCTTCTTCCTGGTCCTCGCAATGGTCCAACTTCGCCCACTGAATATTGAGGAAAATTATAATGTAACATAAAATCTTCTTTTCGATCGGCATTTTCAATACTATCCAAATATTGTTCATCCATCCCGCTACCTAAAGTAATACTAACTAAAGCTTGAGTTTCGCCACGGGTAAATAAAGCTGAACCATGCACGCAACTTTCTGGTAAAATACCTGTTTCAATATTAATAGAACGAATAGTTTTGGTATCACGACCATCAATTCTGACTCCAGAAAAAATCATATCCCTTACAACTTTAGCTTCTATTTTTTCTAATACGCCTTTAACCTGCATTTTGGTGCCATACATACCGTTAGCTTCTTCGATATTAACATGCTTTTGCAAAACTTCTTTTTGAATTTTTTTAATGGTACTCATTCTTTCATGCTTATCTTTTATATTATACACTTCTTTGATTTTATCATTAAAGCCAATGGATATATGGTCGTGCAACTCTTTGTTAACAACGCATTGAAAATCCATTTTTTTGGTATTTAACTCATTTTTAAAAGATTCTATCATTTCTATTACTGGAATTATAGATTTATGAGCAAAATTCATACTTTCTATCATTACTTCCTCTGTTAGTTCCTTAGCTTCTGATTCAACCATAAAAACTGCAGTTTTGGTGCCAGCATAAGTTAAATCTAGTGTACTAGTTTCCATTTGCTGATGACTTGGATTTAATATAAAATCACCATCAATTAATCCTACTTTGCATCCCGCTACAACGCTTTCAATAGGTAAACCCGAAATAGCAAGTGCTGCCGAAGACCCAACTAAAGCTAAAAAATCGGTATCATGAGTTTTATCATAAGAAAGTAAAGTTATAGTAATTTGAACTTCATGATAAAAACCATCAGGAAACAAAGGTCTAATTGCTCTATCAATTACTCTTGATGTTAAAACTTCTTTATCACTTAATTTTCCTTCTCTTTTATAAAATCCTCCTGGAATTCTACCAACAGAAGATTTTTTTTCTATATAATTAACAACGAAAGGCAGAAACCCATTTTCACTTGGCTCATCGCTTATAGCTAATGCACACAACATTACTGTATCTCCATATTGCAATGTAACTGAATGTGCTTGACGGGCAATTTTACCTGTTTCTATTGAAAGAATTTTTTCTCCAAACTGTATTTGTTTTTTTATTGTATTAAACATGTGTTTTTAAATTCAAAATTGTCATAATTAAACAAAACTAATTAATTGATTTTTTAAAAAGATAGTTTTTTTTAATTTATCTAATTTACTCCATTTATCATCACGCCAACTTCGTTGGCTATTTCTTTTAAGTCTAAATGATGGGCATTAACTATTGTTTCGATTCCATCGGTTTGTTTTGATATTTTAATTACCGAATTACCACGCTTAACAACTTGATGACTATGAGTCACGGCTAATACTTGGGTTTTTTGACCAATGTTATATAAATAATCAGCAATAACCGAAGCAACAATACCGCTTGTTCCACTATCTATTTCGTCAAAAATAATAGCTGGTAATTTTGTTTTGCGTGACATTACAGCTTTAAAAGCTAACATAAACCGTGATAATTCTCCACCTGAAGCTATTTTATTTATAGGCATTATTGGCATTCCTGGATTAGTTGAAGCCATAAAACATAATGTGTTAATGCCATAGAATGATGACAATTTTTCATCTTCAATTAAATTTATTTTCATTTTAGCATGCTCCATTTTTAATGCAGTTAATTCCAATTGTAGTTCTTTTGTTAACTGCTTAGCGCCTTCTGATCTTTTTTGAGAAATATTTTTTGCTATTTTAATATATAAATGCCATTTTTGATCCATATTTTTTTTTGCCTGCGCTATTTCTAGGTCCATGTTTTGGCTAATTTTTATATTTTCTTGCGCTTTGTTTAACAAATCAAAAATACCCGCTGAAGTTATATTATATTTTCGGCATATTTGCTTTATTTGATACAATCTTTCTTCAATATTTTCTAACTCTATTTCAGGATTTTTATTTCTTTTGACAATATCTCTCATATAATCTAATCCTTCGCAAAAATCTATTGCCGATTGTTCCATAGTTATAGTTATTTGATTTAATTCTTTGTTAGTTTTAGCTTTAATGAATTCAAGATTTTTAGCAATTTTTTTAATTGCTTTTGATAGACCTAAATTTTGATCCATTTCAGTAATTTCTTGCAAAGTTTTATCTAAAGACCCTTGCTGCAACAAAATTCTTTTTTTCTCTAACAACTTATTTTCTTCGTCTTCAATAAATTGTAAATTTTCTAAATCTGTTATTAAAGTTAAATAATAATCATAATTTTGGATAGATTGTTGTTTAATTTCAGATATTTTATTATATTCTTTATTTGCTTCCGAATATTCTAAAAATAACAATTTTAATGCTATTAATTCTTCTTGTAATATCGAATATTCATCGAGCATTTTTAAATGTTCAGCTACTTCAAAAAGCCTGCCTTGTGCAAATTGCCCATTTATTTCAATTAAATATGTAGAAATTTTATTAATTAAATTAAGTGTTACAGGCATATCACAAATAAATGCACTACTTTTGCCGTCATTATGAATTATTCTTTTTAAAGTTATAGTATTATCGGTTAAAGAAATAGAATTTTGAGATAAAATTTCTAATAATTCTGGGTGACTGTTAAATTCAAATTCAGCTATTATAATTGCTTTTTGCTCTCCTGTTCGCACTATTTCGGCTTTTGCTCTTCCTCCAGTTACTAATTCGATAGAATCTAATACTACCGATTTACCCGAGCCAGTTTCGCCTATAATAACATTTAAACCCTCTGAAAAATCAAGGCAAATCTTTTTAATTATAGTAATATTTTCTATGTACAGATGTTTTAGCATTTTTTTATAAAAAACGTTTATTTGTTTAATTAGGTATTGCAAAACATTTTACAACCAGTTATTATTTTATTTGATTATATTTTATATAAAATTATTTAAAGATAATTAATTTATGCAAAATTTAAAAGACAAAAATTTATTAATAGCAAGCATTAATGTTGATTTAACTTTACAAATTTTAACTTTTATTCGTTTTAATGGCAGTAGCGACGGAAGTTATTTGGTTTCCACGGGTAAAGGAAAAAATTGTAATTGCGATGATATAAAAATTAGTCAAACTAAAGATTCTTTCTGTACACCAAAAGGTATTTATCCAGCTTTATTAAAGAGAAATACATTGATAGGTAATTCTAAAGCTAAATGGCCTGTTTATTTTGATTTAGAACGTAGAATTGCCCTTCATTACTATCCTATTGTCCCCAGATATCCTGCTTCTTCTGGTTGTGTTCGCATTGCAGAAGAATCTCTGGCTAAATTACTTCATGATAATTCAGTTTTGAAAGGTGAATCTCGTAATCCTACTATGATTACAGTCCGGGGAATATGGTCTTTAACTCCTATTAAATAGGTCTACCTCAACACCCAACTCAAAATACACCCATTAATAAGCAACTTACTACTGCTGCCAATATAGTTAGCACTTGTGCTAACTGTTGGCGTAGCCAAGCTTGCAGATGAAAGCGTTGTTAAAGTAGTGCAACTGGTTGAAGGGCTATTACC
>JANYEN010000086.1 GCA_025363115.1 Alphaproteobacteria bacterium
CCAAGAATAAAAAAGCTTCAATTGTATCATTGTGGTCCAATATATGATGTTATAGAGGAATTTGTTAGCTAAGTGGAATATCTTAATCATTATTCTTTTGAGAAATATCGTTTGTTTACGGGAGCGATCGAAGTTTTAATGGTCTCATGTGTTATAAACCCTTATCATCAAGACCTTGATAACAATACAATTCCTTACTATGGATTTCAACATCGTCTTTTTCTATGTTAGCTTAGATAAGCGACTTTAATGTTGCTTTTTTGACTTTATTTACTACTTCGGCGATTTATATCGCCTCCAGTTTCAAGCATTGCAAATACAATGTTTTGTTTTCAATGCAACGTCCTCTTTTACATTCTTATACCCCAGCTATCTATATATTTTTCATAAACCCGAACAAATGCCTGGTTTATCATCACCCCCAACAAACTCTATGTCTTGTCGGATAAAAAATATACGGCATAAAACCAAAGTTACAATGAAGTCCCTACACAGGGATAAATATGATGACCGCACCCTTGACAAGGATAGGATCTTTCTGATTTAGCCCTAGATTATTTTGTTTGCTTATTACATTTTATACATGTACTTTCTGCTCCATAACTAGGTTTTCATTATATGGTCAAAGTGTACGTCATCACTAAAGAATTTAGCAAGGCACTCACGAATAGTTTGATTTTTATATACTTTATAATTATTTCATTGGCATATTAAATGATGAAAAATATTTAGGTCAAGGATATAAACGGGAATAAAAATGATAATTGGCACAGGAATAGATATTGTCGAAATAATACGTTTCGAAAATATGTTTAAAAAACATGGAAAGCGTTTTATAGGAAAATATTTTACAGTTACCGAAGCCTTGTGTAGCAAAAATAAAATCAATTTCTTTGCTGGAAGATTTGCCGTAAAAGAAGCGATAAGTAAAGCTTTTGGACTAGGGTTTGGTAAACATTTAAAATGGCGCGATTTAGAAATATTGCCAGATAAATATGGTAAACCCATTTTAACTAAAAACTCAATATTAATTAATTTATTGCAATCGGATTTTGAGTGCCACATTTCAATTTCTCATGAAAAAAAATATGTCGTTGCTCATGCTATTTTATTAAAAATTTAAAAATAATTTTATGCTTCATTCGGTATTTTTTAGCTTTTAACGTGAAAAGCTTATGGCTATTATTTTATGGCTGGAAATATATTAAAATGGGTAGAAAGCACCGCAAAACAAGCTGGCAAATAAAGAATAATCATTGTTATTAATAATGTATTATAAAATGAAAGAGACCAGCTTTTCTTAGTTTTCTCAGCTATTGATTTTTTAATGTGTCGCTCAGTTTTAAAAGTTTGATTTTCTAAAATTTTATTAATGCGATCTGGATTTAGTTCATAAGCCCATACTCTATTAGAATTTCTGTTATCTACTAAAAAATCATACCAAGTGCAGTAAAGTTTTTCTGTTTTTAAAAGGTTGTAATATATTTTTCTAAATCCTAAAATACATATTATACTTGCTCCCATAACAGCTGCCAATATATGAGGATTACCTTTAGTTAGTGAAAATAAACCAAATAAACCTCCTAAAATAGTAATAGATACTTCTTTAATTTTTCTTTGTTCTTCTGCTATTTTGGATATTACGCCTTGCACTAAATCTATTTCTTTATGAAAAATTTCTTTATCAATAACGGATAATTCAGAATTGGCATTCATATTTCAATAACATTAATTAATTCTGTTTTATACTTAAGTATTTATAAATAAGTTGCAAATTAAAAATTAGGATTATTGCTTTTGTAAGCTATTTAAAACTTCAATAATTGTTATATAATTTGCCTCGCAAAATTTTTGCTCTCCTTTCACATACCTCGCGAACATTTCTTATTTTTATTTACTCTACAATATGGACAAGCTTTTGTTTTTAAATTTTTGCTTTTTTGATATGGCGCTCTATGCGGCTGTAAAATATTTTGCTAAATTAAGCCATCATTCAACAATGGAAGTGATCAGCTACGGTAATGTTGCCTGTGTTATATGCCTGCTACCTTTTGCTTTATATAATTGGGAAAAAACAAAAAAGGGATTTATACCAAATTTAAGACTATTTATTGCTGCCCCTAATTCGGCATTAAAAACCGTGGCAGTAGGGTCTCTTTCTATAAAAAACGTAGCAATAATAACTTATCTTCAGCCTGCAGTAGTAGTATTTATGTCTTTTATAATGTTGGGAGAATATGAAAAAAAAAGTAATAAACAATTTATATGGCTGGGCCTATCTTTTATTGGAGTAATAATTTTTGTTGGTTTTTTAGATATTAGGAGCCAGTCAATTATGTATGGTTTGGTATTTTTACATGTGCTATTTAAAGGTTTAACAAATGTATTTACAAAGCAACTTTCTGACGATCGTTCTACCACCTTATTTTATTCTAAATTACATTATGCAATTTTTAATGTAGGCATTTTTATTGTAATGGGAATAACTCCAAGTTGGGATATGTTTTTTAGTAAAGCAACCATAATAATAACATTATGCTTATTAATTACCCAATATTCTTTAATATTAAGTTATAAAATAGCCAAAAAAATTAGTGTTTTGCAAAATATAGATTATTCAAAAATATTTTTTAGTTGTTTGCTAGGATATTTTTTGTTTGACGATGTGATGTCTATAAGACAAATTATAGGTATAACTATTGTTATTATTTCTATAATATTTTCTCAAACGGCAGAGCTGGGAATGCGAAAATATAGTTTAGTAGTTTTAGATAAAATGAAAAAAAACATAAAATTTAAATAATATATTATAAGAAAAAAATTTACTTTTATTTTAAAAAAGCATATTTTCATTTGTTAATTACTTTTAACATTATGAAGTTTATATTAGTTTTAATCTTTACTTTATCGGGATGTTTTACTGTGCGTAATCAACAAGAAAAAATAGTGGAAAAATTTGGCAAATTTAATAGAATTGCAAAGCCAGGATTAAATTTTAAATGGCCTTTTATTGAGAGAGATTATGAAATAAGTTTAAAAGTTCAAGAACTTAATATTAAAAGTAACATAAAAACTAAAGATGATGTATTTGTTTTTTTTACAGTTAATATACAAATTTTTGTAACCGATACATATAAAGCATTTTATAGTTTAACAAATTATAACCAGCAAATTTCATCTTTTATAAATTCAACAATAAAAAATGAATTTTCAAAACTCGAACTTAAAGAAGTTTTTGCAAAAAAACAGAATATATTGAAAAAAATAAAAATTCAAACTAGTAAAGAAATAGCTAATTTTGGTTATGGAATTAATAAAATTATGATAGATATTGATCTAAATCAAAAAATTAAAAAAATTATGAATCAAGCTAAATTAAACCAACTTCAAGAAGTTAAATCTATAGAAAATATTCCTCAGATAAAAACAGAACAAATCATAGATAATAATCCCAAAGAAAATAAAAAAAAGATACAAGAAAGAGTTTTAAAAATAAGAAGATATGGTAGGAGCTTTACTTGCTATGAAGATAGTTGATTTTTTTGTTAATTTTAAAAATATGAAAGTTTTTATTTGCACGTTTTTAATAACTATTTTATCGGGATGTTTTGGTATTACTGTAAGACAACAGGAAGAAGCAATTATAGAAAAATTTGGCAAATTTGATAGAATTGCAAAGCCAGGATTAAATTTTAAATGGCCTTTTATTGAGAGAGATTATGAAATAAGTTTAAAAGTTCAACAGCTTGATGTTAAAGCTGAAACAAAAACTAAAGATGATGTATTCGTAACTGTCCATGTTAGCGTGCAGTTTTATGTAAACGATGTTTATAAGGCTTTTTATAAACTTGCTAATGCTCGAGCTCAAATATCCGCTTATATTTTTGATGTGGTAAGGTCCGAAGTTCCTAAAATGACTTTAGACCAAGTTTTTGCTAAAAAAAATGATATTGCTCAGGCAGTAAAAGTAGAATTAACTGAAGAAATATCAGGTTTTGGATATAATATTGTGCAAACTTTAGTTACCGATATTGACCCAGATCAAAAAGTAAAAGATGCTATGAATGAAATTAATGCCGCAACTAGATTGCGTTCTGCTGCCTTGCAAAAAGGTGAAGCGGAAAAAATTCTTATTGTTAAGAGAGCCGAGGCAGATGCCGAATCAAAAGCTTTACAAGGAAAAGGTATAGCTCAGCAAAGAATAGAAATCGCTAAAGGAATGGAAGAAAGTTTACGAACAATTGCTAAATTTGATAAAAGGCTCTCCGAAAAAGAAGTATTGTCGATGTTACTTATAACTCAATATTTTGATACTTTAAAATCTTTAGGTAACGCAGGGTCAAATACTATTTTTGTATCAACCGCTCCTTCAGCACCAACCGATTTGCAAGCTCAAATAATTGCAGCAATGAAGAGTAAATAGTAGATTTGAAGATATGCAGAATAAATTAATATGTAAAAAATGCCCAAAGAATATCAGGTAGATCGGAATCCTTAATTTTTATAAGGAATAATTCTGTTTAGACCATAACAGCTATAGGGTATAAAATGGTCTTCAAAATTATCATTTTTTGCTAAACGTTCTTCAATATATTTCATAAGATATTCTACCTGTTTGTTCATGCCGTTTATTTTTACGTCATTTACCGTAAAGTTAATATATTTAATTATTTCAATAGTTCCTTTTAAATGATTGTGTTTTACTACCTTAGAACGCAAAGCAAATAAACGAAAGATAATATCTTTTCGAAATTGAATTTCTGCTATTTTTTGGCTGTCTTTCAACTTTTGAAAATTGTCAATTCTCCATTCTTCGGCAATAATATTTAAAAGATTTTTGTTTTCAATATTATATCCAGTAATATCTAAAATATCGTTCAAAACCTTCATTTTATTTTGCATATCTAAAAAAAATGGAGTGTTGGTGTTTATATCATTGGCTTTTGCATAACGTTCGTCGCTATAAGATAGCTGAATAGCAGCCGAAGTAAGTAAAAGATTAGTTGAAATATCATTATTTTTAACGGATTCTTTTATTATATTGCTAAATTCATTATAATTATCAGGAATTTCAAGAGCAATAGGTGCTATGCCAAGATTTAAAAAACAGGTATAAAATTGAATAGCCCGCGATTTGCTTAAGTAGTCTACAAAAGCAGTTTTGATACTGTCTCGCGAGCCACCGAAATCATTCATTATCGATATACCAAAGTTTGTTAATTCCGTCTCGGTCGAAATTAAGTTATTAAAATCATCGCCATATTTTTTAAAAAAATTATTGCGGGCTACTTCTGCTATATTACTCAGATTTTGGATAGTTCTATTATTAAAAAATATTTTTCTATCGGGTTTTTTTCTGGTTTTACTATAATTTCGGATAAAATCCATTACCGAGATATCCGCCATTCCTTCAAAAGATATTCCTCCTCCTTGCAAGGTTTGATTATAACAAAAAAGACTGTTTTGACTAAAAGCATTCATCGTTAAATGCCGTAAACGTGAAATTTGAAGTTGTCCTCCAGTTCTAAAAATAGTTGTTCCTGAGCCAAAAAATATTTTTATTTCGGGGTCTTTTGCTTTAATTTGTGAAATAAGTTTATAAAAAGCGTATTGTGCGCCAAAAAAACCCTCGCTTTTAGTCATATCACTACCAGCCAACATAATTTCTTTTTCTTTGCCTAAATAAATTTTAATTTTTTCATAATTATCAATGAAATATTCAACAGCATTATAATTTTCAATTAAAGGTATTATTCGTGGCAAGGGATTTTTACCATATTGCGTAGCAAGTTCCTTTATTTGATTAATGTTTGTGCTATTTGCAATGATTATTGCTATTTTTTCACTATTATTTACAAATAAAGCAATGGTTTGCAATATATTTTTATCAATTAATAATTTTTTAGTCAACAATTCTCCATCAACTCTAAAATGTCTACCTTGAGCTAAATCAAGACCATAAGTTTTAATAAAAACATAAAAACTATCTAAAATTTTGATTTTGCTATTTTTTAAAATATTTAAAATATCATCAGTTATATTTTGAGTAGGGTTAAAAAAATAAATTTTTTCTATTTTTTCAAAAAACTCTTCATTACTAATTTTTTCAGCTTTAAGCTCCGAAATTATAAGCTTTATAATAGCAGCCCGATCTTGTAATTTGTTTAATAAAAAAGCTATATTTTGATATATTTCAAGCTTAACTGAATTTTCTCTTAAAGCATTTAATAAAATCTCGCCTGCTCTAATTCTAGCATCTTCAATGGCATATATAGAATCATAAAACTTATATCTTCCTCGATCAAAATCAGTGCCGATCCAAGAATTAATAATAAATTTTCTTCGAGTTTTAAATATTTCCATTTGCAATATGGCTTTATAAATTCTGCCCAAAGAATGTTGATTATAATAATCTATCTCTTTTTGGGCATCATTTATAAAACTGTCTACAATTGGTCGTGAAAGAGTGGGATGAGAAGTAATGGTAAATTCCGTAACATAGATAGTTGTTTTTAATATAAAAACTTTCTTTATTATTTTGGTTAATATTGCAAACATATACATAGCTAATATTTTGTAAATAAATCAGTAAGTTTTTCTAAACTAATGCTATCTTCTATTTTAAAATCTCCAACTCTGGTTCGCACCAAAGAAATCAAATGTGCCTTACTGCCAACCGCCAACGCCAAGTCGCTTATTAATTGCCTGATATAAGTGCCCTTGCTTACCACTATAATAAATTTAAAATAAGGAATTTCTAAAGCTTCCGTATTAAAAGAAAAAATTTCTATATTTTTAGCTCTCGAATCCGCAATTTCTTGCAGTTCACTTAAAGATAATTTGTTTTCACGGGCAATATCACATAGCCTTTTGCCATTTATTTTAATTGCTGAATAAATTGAAGGGGATTGCCAAATCACGCCTTTAAATTTATTTTTTATAGCATCTTCTATTTGACTAAAATTAGGAATATTTTCACAACTTTCTATAATTTTACCTGTTAAATCACCAGTATCAGTAGATTCGCCAAATTTTGCAACACATTGATATTCTTTATTGCGTTCCATTAAATCAGTAATAAGCTTAGTAGACTTATTAACTGCAATTGGCAATACTCCACTGGCAAATGGGTCAAGCGTTCCCGCATAGCCACATTTTTTAATCATAGTTTTTCGCTTGAAAATAGATAAGGCAACGTTGGATGTAATACCCACTGGTTTATTGATGTTAAAAAATCCATTAGCATCAATAAGCATATAAATTTAGCTTATTAATTATGCTTTAAAACATACTGCATTACTCCTCCAGCTTTGTAATATTCCGCTTCATAAAAAGTATCAATGCGGCAATTTAAAGCTATAGTTTTTTCACTGTCATCTAAATAGGTAATTTTACAATTAACTAGCTTATTTTTTAATAAATTATCAATGTTTACAATTTCAATATTAAATTTTTCATTTCCCTTAAGATTTAATGTTTTTCTGTTATCTTGTCCAGTAAATTCCATTGGCAAAATGCCCATTCCAACCAAATTAGACCTGTGAATTCTCTCAAAAGATTCAGCTATTACTACTTTAATGCCAAGAAGCATTTGCCCTTTGGCTGCCCAATCACGCGACGACCCACTACCATATTCTTTGCCAGCAATAACAACAAGCGGAACATGATCTGGTTTATAGCGCATTGCTACATCGTATATAGAATCAACGGTGCCACTAGGCCAATGCTTAGATAAAGGACCTCCTACTGTAAGTATTTCATTTTTTATTCTAGGGTTAGAAAAAGTTCCTCGCATCATTACTTCATGATTGCCCCGTCTTGATCCATAGCTGTTAAAATCTTTTTTTACAATACCAAAACTATTTAAATATTTTGCTGCGGGAGAATTTTCGGCTATGTTTCCTGCAGGAGAAATATGATCGGTAGTGATTGAATCTCCAAGCATAGCCAAGCACCTGCCACCAGCAATTTTAACTCCATTAACATGCTTAATATTATCAAAATAAGGGGCCCGAGCAATATATGTACTAGGTAGCCACTCGTATATTTGGGATTCTGGAGCTTCGATACTTTGCCATTCTTCTGAGCCTTTTAAATCGGAATATTTTATAATAAAAGTTTCTTTTTTTATAAATTTATTTATAACATCATTAATCTCGTTATTGCTAGGCCAAATATCTTTTAAAAATATTTTTCTACTCATATCTAAAGCGTTTTTTGTAATATCTAACCTTACGTTACCAAGCAAACCATAAGCAACCACTAAAGGCGGAGAAGCTAAATAATTTGATTTGACTAACGAATGTACTCTACCTTCAAAATTTCTATTGCCCGATAATACTGCCGCTACGTTTAAATCTTTACCTTTAATTGAACTTTCAATATCCGCATTTAATGGTCCAGAATTACCAATACAAGTCATGCAGCCATAGCCCGCTAAATAAAAACCAAGCTCATTTAAATATTCTTGCAATCCTGATTCTAATAAATATTCTCCTACCACAGTTGACCCTGGAGAAAGAGTAGTTTTAACAAAAGGCTTTGTTTTTAAACCTAATTCTACCGCTTTTTTAGCCAATAAACCTGCTGCTATTATCACTGATGGATTAGAAGTATTGGTACACGAAGTTATGGCGGCAATTACTACTGATCCATTTTCTAAATGATTATTATTTATAGGTAATTCAGGATGCGCAAGAGTAGTATTAAAATTGGGAGCTACCTCACTAAGTAATAATTTATCTTGAGGGCGTTTAGGTCCTGCCATTGTTGGCTCTATACTAGATAAATCAAAATTAACTATATCGGTATACAAAGCTTCAGTTTCATCATTACGCCACATTTGCTGGGCTTTGGCATATTGTTCAACAATTTTAATATGCTCTTCCGACCTGCCCGTTAATTTTAAATATTTCAAAGTTTCGTCATCAATTAAAAACAAACCACAGGTAGCTCCGTATTCTGGAGCCATATTGGCTATTGTGGCTCTATCTGCTAAAGCTAAGCTACTTAATCCTGACCCATAAAATTCTACAAACTTGCCGACTACTCCTTTTTTTCTTAAAATATTAGTAATATTTAAAACTACGTCAGTAGCAGTTATACCTTCCTTCATATTTCCTGTTATTTTGACCCCAATAACTTCAGGTTGAATCAAACTGATCGCTTGCCCCAAACTAACTGCTTCCGCCTCAATTCCTCCTACTCCCCAGCCCAATACTCCTAAACCATTAATCATTGTTGTATGAGAATCTGTTCCTACCACGGTGTCAGGATATAGCCATTGCTTATTAGCTTCTTTTTTAGTAAAGACTACTTGGGCTATATGTTCTAAATTAACCTGGTGACAAATACCAATTCCAGGTGGCACAACCGTTAAATTATCAAAGCTTTTTTGAGCCCATTTAATTAATTTATAACGCTCTTTATTTCTTTCAAATTCAATATGGTGATTTTTTTCCAATGCATCAGAATCACCATAATAATCTGCTTGAACTGAATGGTCAACCACCAAACTAATCGGCACCAGCGGATTTATTTTATTTACGTCGCCCTCATTTTTAGCTACATAACTACGCATAGTTGCTAAATCTACAATTGCAGGAATACCAGTAAAATCTTGCATCAAAACTCTTGCAGGATAATAAGATAATTCAGTATTTGCAGTGCCTTTATTGTTTATCCATTTTACAAAATTTTGTATAGTTTGAGAATTTATATCTCGTCCATCCTCAAATCTTAATAAGTTTTCAAATAAAATTTTCATCCCAAAGGGAAGCCTACTAATATCAATATCTAGATGCTGAGATGCCTTAACAATATTATAAAAATAATATTCTTTATCTTCAATTATAATGTTATCTATTGCTTTAAATGAATCTAGACTCTCCATAATTGTATAATTTAACTAAAATAAATACTTACACATATTTTTATAAATGCAACAAATTTAAGTCCATTATAAAATTAATAAAATTTTAAACCGTGTTTTTGAAAATATATAATAGCTGAATAAATAGCTCTTAAAGTCATTTTATAATTTTTATGAGTTGCTCTATCCCAATGATGCTTTACCACGGCTTCAGGATAAAATAAAACTTTGCAAATATTGTTGGCTCGTCTTGATATATCGGCATCTTCCATATATAAAAAAAAGTTTTCATCAAAACCGTTTAATTTTATATATATTTCAGCTCTAAACATCATAAAACAACCTGATGCAAAAGGAACTGCTACAATTTTGTCATAACCAAATGCTTTTCTTGTATAATAATTATCCCTATTAATAAAAAAGTTTTTTTTAGCAATGAAGTTAGGTAAAAATCGACGAGCAAAAAGATCAAAAACCGTAGGATGTTCTTTGTTTATTTCTTGTGTTGAACCGTCTATGTTGCAAATTTTAGGAACTAATAATCCAATTTCTGGATGGGAATCCATATAACTAGACATTTTACTAAAGCAATTGTGGGTAATAATTAAGTCTGGATTCAAAACTACATGATACAAAATATCACAATTTTTTATTTTTGCAAATTGTTGCGCTATTAAAAACCCCAAATTATTACCCGCACCATAGCCTTTATTAGATAAGTTATTTACAATGGCAATTTCTTTATGTGTATTATATTTTTCAGTTATAAAATTTATAGTTTCTCGTTTAGGAGATGCATTGTCAATAATAACTAAATATTTTTCTATTTGTTGTAATAAAAAAGTCTCAATTGTTTCACAAAGCTTATTTAAATCAGAATTATAAATAACTAAGCTTGCAGTAATCATTTTCCAGAAAGTTCCTTAATTTTATTATGTAATCCAGACATACTAATTATTTGTTGTTCTGAAGGGGTAATATTAGCAAGGGTTTTTTCATAATATTCTAAAGCTAGTTTTTCATTATTAATTTCTTCATAAACTATAGCTAAGCTATACATTATTAAGGCATTTTGAGGTAATTTATTTAATCCTATTTTAAGAAATCTTAAAGCACTTGTGTAATCTCCATTGCGAGCCTTTAACGAACCTAATTGAGCAAATAACATCGGATCTAAAACATTCATTTTTTCTAATTGCTCCATGGTGCTTAAAGCGGTAGACAAATCTTTTTCGGATAAAATCATTATTAGATTATTTATTGCTGCTACATTTCTAGGGTCTAATTTTAGTATTCGCAAATATAATTTTGTAGCTACATCGCCGTTATTTTTTATTTGTTCACATGCAGCAACTCCAAATATAGCATCGACATTTTTAGGATTTTTTCTAAGAGCGGTTTTATAATAATTCATCGCTAAATCAATTTTACCTTGATTAAAAGCTTTATAGCCACCCTGTAAAGCATCTAATAATGGGGTATCCTCTGCTCCTTCTGGTAAACTAACTTTGATGCTCATTTCTTTTTTTTCTTTTTTATCTTGTCTTCCGTTTTCGTCAATATTAATAGTATCATTATTTTTTACCTCAGAAGAAAAATCACTAGATACATTATTGTTTTCGTAAGAAGAAAGTAGATTTAAAGATATTGCTTCAGAGGAAAGATGAGAATTATTATTTTTTGTTTTTATTGGCTTTTGTTTATCAATTATCAATGCACGACTGGCACTGTTGAAAAATAAAAAAATAACAAGCAAAAAACTTACTAACATATTTGTGGGTTATCAATTATTGTAATACTTTAGTAAGGGTTTTTATTTGCAACTTCTTTAAACCTTAAATGAATATAAAAATAGTTAACAAATAAGTCGTTACTTTAATTATCTTAATTGTCATCATAAAGCATTGGCAAAGGATGAGAAACCAAATCTCCAAAGACAGTTATTTCGGATAAAGCTTCATTTAGTAATGATAGCGAACTTTGCTTTGTTTGTTCACTAATTGAAAATTTGCTATTTTTGGCAATTAAATTATTAATAATATACCAATATAATCCATGTTTTTCTTGTATATTATAGCTGTGTTTTAAAAAAAGATCATATTCCCAAGTCATTTCATTATTTGAAGGATCTTTCACTTTTTTACTATGCAATATTTTTTTGATGCTATAGTTTAATATTTCTTGCATATGCTTTTGTCTTTCAACTAAACTCGACATTCCAAAAATTACCACCATAATATTATAATCGTGATATCCAAATGAACAAAACAAATTATAACCCGATAAATCGGTATATCCAGTTTTTGATCCGTTTAAACCTTTAAAAAACTTTAGCAATTTATTTCCATTTCCGTATATCTTGCCATTTTGAGCAAAAACTTCCATACCAAGTATTGGATAATATTGCGGAAAATCTGCCTGCAATTTTTTTGCTAACATAACAACATCTTTAGGAATGGTATAATTTTGTTCTTGGCTGTTTCTAACAGTTAATCCAGTAGGATTAACATAGTGAGTGCCATTTAACCCAAGTTGTACTGCTTTTTGATTCATTAAATAAGTAAAATCTTCGATATTACCGCTTAGTTCTTCAGCAATAGCAACTGTAGCGTCATTAGCCGAAAATATAGCCGTCGCAAAAATAAGCTCTTTAAAAGTATATTTTTTACCAGCTATTAGATGTATTTTTTTTTCCACTTGACTGGCAGCCAAAGGAGATACTGCAATTTTATCATATAAAGATATGCGACCATCTTTTATTGCTTCAAAAGCTAGATATAGCGTCATTAGTTTAGTTAAGGATGCTAAATAAACTTTTTTATCGGGGTTTTGAACATATAATATATCGTTATCGGCAAGATTAACAGCTAAAGCTGCATAATTTTCATATTTTGCTAGAACGGGTTTTTGCCATCCTAAATAAATAATTAACAAAAAGAAAAAATATTGCATAAATCTAGCTTAAATAGCTTACTCCTATAGCAATTCTTTTTATTGCTTCCTTAAGATTATCTTCACTTGTAGCAAAAGATATCCTAAAATAACCTGGTGTTCCAAAAGCTGTTCCATGCACCAATGAAACATGATAATCTTCAAGAATATAGCTTACAAATTCTTCGTCATTATTAATTTTTTTGCTGTTTGCTGTTTTATCTAGTAAATCTTTAATGTCGGCAAAAATATAAAAGGCTCCTTCTGGTAAATATGGTTTGATTCCAGGAATTTTATTTAGTAAATCAAAAGCCAAGTCCCGTCTTTTTTGATAAATATTAACCATATTGGCAATATCAACTCCATCGTCATTATCTAATGCAACAGCACCTGCTTCTTGTACAATTTGACAAATACTTGAAGTAGACTGAGTTTGTAATTTTATCATTGCATTGATTAATTCTTCGGGTCCTAATCCATATCCTAAACGCCATCCCGTCATGCAATAGCCTTTAGAAAATCCGTTAACAATTAAGGTTTGACTTTTTATTGCAGGGCATACCTTGACTATATTTGTAAATTCTTCATTGTTATAGCGTAAATGTTCATAAATATCATCGGTCATAACCCATATTTTCTCTCTTAAAACAACTTCGGCAATTGCTTTTAATTCTTCAACAGAATAAATGCTTCCTGTTGGATTGCAAGGAGAATTTAGCAAAAGCCATTTTGTTTTAGCGGTAATAGCAGAAGATAATTGCTGAGCTGTAAGTTTAAAATTATTATTAGCGTCGGTTTGAATAATAACTGGTTTACCTCCAAACAACAAAACCATGTCAGAATATGAAACCCAATATGGAGCTGGTATTATAACTTCATCACCAAGGTTAATAGTCGCCATTAAGCTCTCAAAAATCAAATATTTTGCTCCTGGTCCTACCAAACAATTGCTAATTTTATAATCGGAATTTAAGGTTTTATTTATTCTTGAACATATTGCTTTTCTTAAATTAACAATGCCACTCATTAATGTATATTTTGTTTTGTCGTGCATAATTGCATCGCATCCCGCTTGTTTTATATACATCGGAGTTGGTAAATCTGGCTCTCCAATACCCAAATCAATGACATCTATCCCTTGGCTAACCATGGTTTTGGCTTTTACACTTAAAGCAACCGTACAAGAAGCTTTAATCCACCCCACTCTTTCTGCTATAAACATATATGTGATTCTTAAATATATCGGTAATAAACTAAAAAATAAATTTAATTATCAAGATATTAATTAAATATAAAAGGTTTGTATGAAATTTTTTTATAATAATCATTTATAAATTGTAGATCGTAATTTAAATATAATTGACTTTATACTATCTTAAATATATTTTTAAATTTAATTTATTACTTATAATATGCCGATAAATTTATGTCAAATATCTCTACAAGATATGGTTCTCCACCTTCGTTAACTCAAAATACTTCCATTAAACTATCATCAAATGAAACTATTTCTGTAAACCTTGATAATTTATCAAAGCATACGGAGAAGTGGACATTGTAGGCAAAGGCAAAAGCGGAATTGCAATTTGGTAATAAAAACCTGAAGATAAAAATTATAATGTCTATTTTGTTGATTATATAGATACGCAAGGTAATCTGAGTTATAGTCGTGGAAAAAACAGTAATCGCCCTGAGCCTATAGGCAGCAGTTATAATCCCGAGAAAAAAAATGGATATCAAATCAAAAGTAAATTCATCAAAAATTTTGCTAGCCATTTCAATGGCTTTTATAGCTTCTTTTGAACTATGTTTACGCCCTAAAAATTTTAAATCTTCATCATTTAAAGCCTGAATTCCAATTGAAACTCGGTTTA
>JANYEN010000087.1 GCA_025363115.1 Alphaproteobacteria bacterium
ATCGATAGCCGAAAAACTAAAAATTAGCATAACTTCTGAGGATTAATCATTATTTTATATATTTATGTTAAAAATTGTTATAGTAAGTTTATTTCTGCTTTCTGGGTGTTCTTCTGAAAAAACGTGGATTTATAAGCCAAATCGATATGAATTGCCCAGTGTCACCGAAAAATTTAAAAATTCAACGGTAGTAATTAAAGATTTTTCAGATAAAAGAGAGGGAGATAATAAGAATTATATCATGATGAGATTAGTCCCATTATCTCCTTTTGGTTGGCAAAATTTATCTGCCCCAGAGAATACAAATATGCATCTGTGTTCTGGTTTGTGGATGAATTACAATCCGAAAATTGATTTTGCAAAATCTTTGTCAGAAGAAATTAATAGTATTGAACTCTTTAAAGAAGCAATTTATTCAGGTGCAATAGGTCAGGCTGATTATTATATAAATGGTGAGATTATTTCTACTCAATATAAAGGTAAATTATTTTCATATGGGTTATCTGTCTATGGTCCAGTATTATGGTTTATTGGCCTTCCAGCAACACATATTTCTAATGATTTATCAATCAAAATTTCATTAATAGATAAAAATAAAAACATTGTGATCTCAAAGATTTATCATGCAAAAAAATATGATATATACAGCTGGATTTATAGTATTAATTCAGACTTTAATTATGCTAATATGTTGCAAGAAATTTACAAACAGTTCATAGATGATATATCTAAACAATAATCCCATATCTTATGATAGGTGAAAAAATATTAAAACATCAAAATATATCTTTTGCTATTTCAATTGCCTTAATATTTTTTTCTCTTATTTTGGCAACCGTTAAAGGAGTTCCCAAAAGCGTTGAATTTATTGGTGGAACGCTAATTGAAGTTAAACTTTCTAACTCACTTGATATAGAAAATTTTAATAATAAACTTTTAGATTCTATAAAAAAAATTGATCCCAAGCTTGCTTTTCATAGCCAATGGGCAGGAGAAAAGTTGCTTAGCATAAAATTTTCGCTAGCCGAATCACTCGATAAATTAGAGCAAATAAAAACTGCAATAGCTGATTCAGCAGAAGATAAGACATTGAGTTTTGAAAGAATTGACGATATTGGTCCTCAAGTTAGTGAAGAACTTGTAAAGCAGTCTTTTATTGCTATATTTTTTGCTTTTTTAGCAATAACAATTTATATGGCATTACGTTTTAATAGACATTTTGCTATTGCTGGGGTTTTAGTTTTATTGCAAGATGTAATTATATCGTTAGGTTTTGTTAGTTTATGTGGCATAGAATTTGATCTTACCTTAATGGCAGCATTTTTAACTATTATTGGATATTGCATTAATGATACTGTGGTTATTTACGATAGAATACGTAGAAATTTAGTTAACAATATAGGAAAAAAAGTTGAGGAATCGGTTTCGGTTAGTATAAATCAAACCATCAAACGTAGTATAATTACTTCATTTGTAACCTTATTAGCGGTTTTCGGTATTTTGTTTTTTTCTAATCAATCAATTGTAAATTTTGGTTTAGTAGTAGGTTTCGGAATTATAATCGGTACATTAGGCTCAATTTTTGTAGCTTCTGTTTTGCCGATTAAAATTGGATTAAAGCCATATGTCCCTAAAATAGAAATAGAAAAAGACCCTTCTTTTTATATTAGTTAATATGAAAAAAAGTTTTTTTTTAGGTTTTGCACTTATATGCATTACTTCATTAATTTTATTATTTGTAGGCAACAGGATATCCAATATTAAAAAAGAAGAAAATATAATTTTTGTAAGCAATCCTGCCATTGGCAGTTTAATTAAAGCAATAACAGGCGATGAATTTATAATAAAAACTTTAGGATATTATAACGAAAATTTTCATCAACATAGCGTCTCTCCTGAAACACTACTGCATTTACAAAATGCTAAAATGCTATTTTTTACTTCTATTTATGAAGAACCTTCTATTTACTCGATTAGTCAAAATTTTTCTCATGTTAAAATAATTGAACTATTTGCGGAAGATTCTTTATTAAAAAACCTAAATAATACTTATTATGCTCAAAAATACAATCAATTTTTATTAAATCGTCAAAATATTGATCCACATTTTTGGCTTTCCGCTCAAGCAACAAGTTATGTTTTGCAGACGATTTTTGAAATTATGATAAATAATTTTCCTTACAAAGTTGATATTTTTAAAAAAAATTATAATGTAGCGCATTTACAAATGCAAAGTTTAATTGAACAAGGTACATTATATACTAAAAGTTGCCATCATTTAAACATTTTTGCTATTCACGATGCCTTTTTTTATTTGCATAAAGACTATAATTTAAAATATAATGGAGGCATAAGCGATAATCTTGAGTATGGTTTGTTACCTAAATCGGTTGCTAAACTTTTAGAACTTGATAAAAAAAATAAAATTTGTATAATTTTGCATAATAATGAAGCAAATAGTTTAATCGAAAAAATTAAAGTTATCGCCCCATATGCTAAGTATATGACTATCGATTTTGATGGAATATCAATAAATTATGATAAAGGAATAGAAGGCTATAAAGAATTTTTTATAACAAATATTCAAAATTTAATAAAATGTGCTTGTGAAAATTAAAAATTTTATATTAAATTAATTAATTTAATATAAATAGATATTTTGGCTTATAATAAATTTTACTTGCAAATAAAAAATCTTTTTAGCATTTTTTTGTATTCCTGTTTTTACAATCAAATATATATATGAAAAATATTGACTTCGTTAGACTTGATAGTGCTATTGATAATTTAATATTAAACGCTAAAATACCTCCCAACAATGAATCCCCACAATTTTATGATTTAAATAAAGATCGCAAAATGATGGTATCTAATGGGTTATATGTAAGCAAAATGTTGGAGGAAAAAGAAAATCAACAGACAATACATAAAATAGATGTTGAAGCCATTAAAGATGCTATAAAATCAGCTATTGAAAAAAGAAACAATAAAGAACTAGCCCAAGCAGACGAAAGTTCTAAAGTTTTCAATCATATTAAAGTGTCTCCATCTGCCTACATGAACAATAATCAAAATGCTTTAGCAATATCCCCTATTTTATCTTATAAAATTGCCGAAAAAATAAAGCCCACTGTAAAAGAAATTATTGAAATGTCAAAAAATGGAACAAACGATAAAAAATATTTTTTTGATGGAGAAAAGCCTTTTGTAATATACGATTCTAACCATAATTTAATTTCTAGCACAATTTATGCCGCTGGATTGCTAGATATTTTAGATATTTTAGAAAAAAATATTTTTTTTAGAAACAGCGTACATTTTTCACCCTATTGTAAACAAGCAAATAAATTAGTAGAAGGAGAATATAAAATTGCATATGGCAATAATTTTGAAATAGAATGGTTCGACAATAAAATCCAAGTGCAACACATGCCTTTATGCGATGAATGTTGCAACCATTTAAATATTCCTAATTTGGCAGAACACTCCGATTTTGTAGCTATGTTCGGGTTGGTAGTTTCTATTTCTGTAAGCTAAATTTTATGAGTAATCCATTAAAAAATATTAAAATTGGATATAAAGCAGTTTTATTTGTTTTAACAATTATATTTATATTTATTTACAGCATAATGTTTACTTTGCATATTGGAACTAGTATTATAAATAGCATAAAATATAGATTTTTTACTTTTAAAACTATCTACATAGTAACAGATTTACCTGCTGATAATAAAATACTTAAATTTTGTGTAAGCAATATAGAAACTCAGGCAATGCAAAGATATAAATATCGGGTTTTAAGTTTTGCAGAATGTCAAGAGACAAGAAAATGTAAAAATAATGTTGGTATTATTATATCTCAAGAACCTAAATTGGCTTATAATTTTAGAAAAGCGGGTCTACTTGAAATACCAGACTTAGTGGTTGATTTTATAAAAAATTCTGGCGGAATTATTGATAAAGATATAATTATATTGCGTAAAAAAGATATTTTTTATTATTATGCAGTGGGTATTAAAGCACCTTTCAACGGAATGCTAATAAATATGCCTATTAGTATGGTTTCGGCTTTATAATTTCTATAGAATGGTGCGTCCTAGTGGATTCGAACCACTGACCAACGGATTAGAAATCCGTTGCTCTATCCAACTGAGCTAAGGACGCTTGTATAAAAATAAAACCTTGTTTATTTCTTAAATGTCAAGATATTACTAGCTAAAAATCAAAATTTTGTCTTTACTAAAATAGATAATATTAATTTTTGAAATTTTCTATTAAGAAATAAATTTTAATAAAAGCATCCATTAACTAGCTAAAATAGCATTTTAATCAATTAATTCTAGCAAGCATTCTTTGACATATAAAAACTTCATGTTGCAATAATGCTGCATATGCATACTTCAAAAAAGCACCTTGTGAAATAGGTTACAGAATTTAAATACAGATTTAATTCTGGTCGCTTTTTTCGGACTATGTTTGATGAGCTTCTTTTAGTTTGGCTGGTATCCTTTTTATAACTAATACATTTATCCTAACTATGAGATATAGTTTGAAATTACCAAGGAAGTAAGCTTGTTACTTATCAATTCAAACTGCAACTCAAGATTCCTGTTTGCATTAAAACTTCGATCGCTCCCGTAAACAAACGATATTTCTCAAAAGAATAATGATTAAGATATTCCACTTAGCTAACAAATTCCTCTATAACATCATATATTGGACCACAATGATACAATTGAAGCTTTTTTATTCTTGG
>JANYEN010000029.1 GCA_025363115.1 Alphaproteobacteria bacterium
TAAGTTACCTGGTTTTTTGTTGTTTGTTAAAATATTTGTTAAGTTATCTGGCTTAGAGGTTTTATTAACCAATATTTTGCTTAAGGTTAGACTATTACCTACTAGATTTTTTAAAAAAAAGATGAGGTTAGTGCCTTTAGAAAGAGTTTTATTCAACAAGTTATTATTTTCTAACAATAGTTTTTGTTGAAAAAACGTTTTGTCAAATAAATTTGTACTCATTATTACAATTGCGTAAAATTAAATTTAACTGATTATATTCAATACAATAATATTATGAAAATTTATTTTTTAAATGCAAGTATAAATATAAATTTATTAAAAATTTTACAATTAAAAATTACTAAGATTTATTTTCCTATGCAAAATTTGTTAAAAATTTCATTTAAAATATCATCACTTTTAATTATGCCCGCAATTTGACCAATTAAAAAACTACTTCTTCGTAAATGTTCGGCAATAATTTCTATTTCATCGTTTTTTAAAGCTTGCTCAAGGCTAGCGATGGTTTGATTAAGCAATGATTTATGTCGATCATTTAAATAAAAACTATCTTGAGTAAAATTGCTAGCAATCTGAGCATTTTCACTAATTGTTTTAAATAAAATATCGATATTAATTTTATTTTTAACCGATATAGCAATTGTTTTGCAATTATGTTTATTAGCTAAGTAATTAACTATAGTTTTATAATCTTGATTTAAATCAATTTTATTTATTACAATAACATCATTTGAATTAATTTGTAAATTAGGTAAATCGGTTAAGCTAGTACCCATAATAATTTTAATATCGCTATTTTGGGCATGCTCAATGGATTTTTCAATGCCAATTTGTTCAATTATATTTGAGGTTTTTCTAATTCCTGCTGTGTCGATTAATTTTATTTGCATTCCATCGATATTCATTATAAATTCCAGGCTATCACGGGTGGTGCCAGGAATGTCAGTAACTATTGCTGCTTCTCGCGATAACATAAAATTAACTAAAGAAGACTTACCAACGTTAGGTAGCCCAATAATTACCACTTTAATTCCTTCCATCACCATTTCGTGATTTTTATTTTGACTTAAATAATGGGTAATTTGTTTTATTAAATCTGATATTTTTATTTTGTAAAAATTTATAATCTCAACAGGCAGGTCTTCGTCACTAAAATCTATATTTGCTTCTATTAAAGCTGAAATTTGCACAATTTCTTTTCTAAAATTTTCATATATATCGCTCATTTGACCCGACAACATTTTACTGGCTAATAAATGTTGCGACTTGGTATTGGCTTTTATGATGCTGTTAATTCCTTCAGCTGTTATTAAATCTATTTTACCATTTATATAGCTACGTTTACTAAATTCTCCTGGCTCGGCCATTCTAAACCCTGCAATGTTAGATAATATTTTGATAATTTGGGTTAAAATAAATCTCCCCCCATGCAATGATATTTCAATAACGTCTTCGCCTGTAAAACTATGAGGATTTTTAAAAAAAGTAATAATTGCTTGATCTATAAAGTTGCCATTATGATTTAAAGCACAAATAGTTGCTAATTTATTGGCAGGTATTGGTAAGCTAAAATGCTCAAAAAAAATATTAGCTTGGTTACCCGAAATTTTAATAATATTTATTGCTCCACCAAAGCCAGTTATAGGGGCAAAAATAGTATCTTGATACATTTATAATAACTTTAAAAAGATATTTTGAATATATGGTATTTATAATTTTCAATAACAAAGTATTATTTTATTAAAATTTATTGACATTAAGCTAAAAAATTGCTTTACTTAACAACTTAAGTTAATAAATTATAAATTCAAATATGGATAGAGAGATTGATAATAATTATCGTTTAAATCCTTCACTTCTTTATGACATTTTTAAAAGTTATTATGATGGCTCTCGAGTAGATAATTTTAATAGATTTATTAACTTAGGGGCTTCTGATTCTTCGCAACTGATATCAATTAATGATGATTTATTAACTCAGCATATTGGGACCGATCCTCATTTAATGAATTCTGTTAACTTGGATCAATATAAAGCCGCTGTTACCGAAGTATGGAAAGCTTTGCAAAAAATAGATCCTACTTATTATTTAAGAGATTATTTTCTTGATCAAAAAGATAGGGTGTGGTTGGGGAGGCATATATTGACCAAACATGATACAATGAATATAGATCAATTTGTTCAAATATGTAACGAAATTGAGCACGAAAATGAAAGATTGCGAGATAGAGATTATAAACCAGAAAATGGTCAGGTTCAGACATTTAGCAACAACAGTATCCGTTTGTATATTCCCAATAAATTATTAGTCAAAGAAGAGGAATTAGATGAATCTAATATTATGCAAATTGTGGATGCATTTGAGTCTACTGACGTATTTGATCAAAGCGAACATTCTGAATCATATCATAGAAAAGTGGGTAATGGAATTTCTGCTAAAGCTTCTGTATTTTCACAAAAAGATGAAGAGAGTCAAGTCGAAATTGGCGCAATTGAAAGAAAAAATTCGGGGTTTAAATCTTCGGACGCAAATTTAAATGAAAATTCTTTAATTTTAAGGTCAGAAATAGATAAAATACCTCCATTGCCTTTTTATCTTTGTTTAGCAGGAGAACTAACTGCTACTAAAATATCTGCTATGAATTTAAAGGCTCAGCAAGACTCTGATATTTTTATAAGAGAAATTTTTAGAGAAATTAGTACAGAACAAATAGAAGTAGTTCAAGAAATTTTTGAAGATTTTGATCATACTAATCCTGATTGTTTGGCTATAAAAAGTATGTATGCTAAATGGGCTCATTTAAGACAAATAGACCAAGTTCCAGTTAATATGACGGAGCTAGGTTATTTTTTAACTTTATTAAACCAGAATTATCCTGATTTAGAATTGCGAGATGTTTGCGAAAAAGCAAAACAAGGTATAGCTCAAGAAACAATTTCTATATTAAATGTTGGTAACCCATTGCAGGTAAAAGATTTAAAGAAATATCTTGGAGATGCTACCAATCAAACACCTGTTTATACTTTTACTCGCTCTGATGAAATAACGACACCACTTTGGGGTAAATTAAAACAAATTTATGACTCTTGGTATAGTAACGCAAAAACTGGTTCAGGCAAAACTGCCACTAAAAGTGCGGTAGCATTAAAAGCACAAATGAGTGGAATTGGTACTGCTTTTAAAGTAACATCTAATATAAGAGTAGGCGATGAAAAAGTAGAGCTTATTGCTCAAGATATTCAAGTTTATGCAAGTCAAATTATTGAATGTGCAAGGCAAGCAGATGAAATAAGTGGTCAGCTAAAGATGGGAACTACCCAATATGCAGAACAAGCAAGAGCTTTGTTACAACAATTAGAAATCCTAACTATTGCAGCTATTAAAATAGATAATGATTTAGGTTTAGCACTTACGGATAAAGATAGAAGTGATGTATATGATAAAATAAGAATACAATATGGTAATATTGTTTCTTTGATGGAAGATTGTGAGAAAAGAGTAGATAAAATAATAAAGAGACAAACTTCTAAAGTCGGCTTTATAGTTGCTTTAATTACAGGTATTCTTGCAGGCATTGGTATTTTAACTGCGGTTATTGCCAAAATAACAAGTGCCAACCAAGCATCAAATGTTGCCTCAGATAATTTTAATCATCAATTGGGCAATGATACGCATAATTTAAGCTACAATATTGATGACAATCATGTTGCAATAAGTCATTTAAATGTAGATCAACAGACGTTAGATACCAATGTTCATGGAGGCGTTGTTACCGATGTTTCTACTTATATACCAGGAAATGTAGATACAAGTGCAGGTTATGTAGTGGGAGGTGCTGTCGATTCTAGTATTCCTCCTTCTTATCAAAACTACATGTATAACGGGGTTATGATTGATCCACACAACATGACCCCTTATCAACTTAATGTTTATTACGACAATATAAATACTTCATTGGCTACATTGGGCAGTAATGATCCAATTCCAGGTCTTGTAGATGAAACTGGACACCAAGTAACAAAAGCGGAATATTTAGATGCCAGAACTAATTCCATGAATGTTCATCATGGTGATGCCGCTGCTTTATTTAACTCTAACAGTATAATTACAAGAATTGAAACCGCTCAAGGTTTAGCTAATGCTGATGTATATTATAAAGATTCTAATGGAAATTTAGTTTCAGTTACTAAGGCACCTGATTTAACAACGGTAGAAAAATGGCATGATGATGTAGGAGATACAAAAGGCAACTCTACAACGTTGTTTCATAAAGATGGTACTCCATTAACAATAGCTCAATTACATAATAATTCTACTTATGATAATCTTGAAGCAAAAATCAATTCAGATCATACGAAATATTTAAATCAAGTTAATTCTTTTGTGACACATGCAACGGCTGATTTTACTAGTGCAGGAGGACATGTAAATAGTGCGGCTTTGACTGCATATTTAGATGCAAACCCCGATAAAATTGGCACTATTACTTCTGAAATTTCAACATTTAATCAAAATTATAGTAATTTTCAAAGTGATTCTGCGACATTTGCTACTTGGGCATCTTCGGCTTTGGCAGACCCTAATCATGTACCAGCTTTACCAAATTTTAAAGATCCTGCAATGGAAACTTTAGCTCAAGGAGTTCAGGGTCATATTAATTCTAATCCTTCAAATGCATATCAATATGTAGCTAATGCTTTACCATCTATCAGTCACCATCAAACTGAACTTTTAAATAATAGTTTTGCTACTTTACCTACAGGTACTTTTACTCTTCATACTTATGAGCCTTCGTCTCCTGCCTTAATAAGCGAGGTGGATAATACAAGGCATGCTAATCATGATACTAGAACAGAAATGGGTATTATTGGAGGAGTTGCTGGCGGTAGTGCAATAGCCTTAGCGGCACTTGGGGGAGCATTGGTTACAAAAGTTCAAAGGGAAAACCTTGAAGAAAAATTAGATGAAATGAAGCAAGCTTTCGGCAGAAAAAACACAAATGACGCTAGAAGCATAAATTTTATTGCTCCAGTTAGTAAAAGTAATGCCGATATAAGACCAAAAACAGGTCTTGAAAGCTATGAAAATATTGCTGATCCATATGATGCAAACTTAAGACGACTTCCGCTTTCTGTTTCTAGGTCAAGAATACCAACCACATCTTATACAACTCATAGGGATTTACCATTTGCAAGAAGAATGAGTACCGATAGCGACAGAAGCTTTGGAGAGTCACTTACGAGTCGGATGACCATAGAATCAGGAGCAGGGGAGGCTGATATTGATGAAGGTAATCTTACACGAGCACGAAGAATGCTGAAAAAACCTATGCGTTCTTCTGATACAGACAGTCAAGAAGAGCGAGTGCGTGCTTAAACTACTTTAAATATGTCTAAATTTAACTAAAATTTATTTTTATGTCTCAAATAATATCTAAATTTATAAACCAAATAGAAGAGGCTATAAGCATTCACGATCTTTTACATAATATAAAACCCCAAATAATGGGCAGCGGTAGTATTATTGAAGATTTAACTAAAAAACTTAAAATCGCCTCGATAGAAGATAAAAAAAATATCGGTAAACAATTATCCGAAATAAAAACTGCAGTTGAAATAGCAATTAATAGTAAACTTAAAAAATTACAAGAAGCAGAAATTGATCTACAATTAGCAGTAGAAAAAATTGATGGTACTTTACCTCATAGAATTGTTACTAATGGCTATATTCACCCAATAACCAAAGTTGCCAACGAAATTATTAACATATTTAAAATTTATGGATTTGAACTAAAAACTGGCTTAGAAATTGAAGATGATTGGCATAATTTTACTGCTTTAAATATTCCAAAGCATCATCCAGCAAGACAAATGCATGATACTTTTTATGTTGGCAAATCTAATAATCTGTTACGCACTCATACTACCTCGGTCGATATCAGGGCAATTATAGCAAATCAGAATAAACCTATTAAAGCAATGTCTTTTGGTAAAACTTTTAGATGTGATTCCGACAAAACTCATAGCCCGATGTTTCATCAATTTGAAATGGTAAGAATTGATAAAAATTTAACTATGCAAGATTTAAAAGGGTATATAATGATTTTTTTAAAAGCTTTTTTTGGCAAAGATAATATCGAAATTAGGCTAAGACCTAGTTTTTTTCCGTTTACCGAACCCAGTGCCGAAGTAGATATTGGCTATACTATTAAAGAAGGAAAAATAATTATAGGAGAAGAAGTTGATAATTTTATGGAAATTTTAGGTTGTGGCATGTTACACCCCAATGTTTTAAAAAACTGTGGCGTAAATAGTGAAGAATATAATGGAATAGCATTTGGAATGGGTGTTGAAAGAATGGCAATGTTAAAATATGGAATTAACGATTTACGAAAATTTTTTGAATCCGATTTAGAGTGGCTCAAAACCCATGGCTTTTTATTAAGCAATCTTTAAGTTTTTATTCTACATTTATTATTGCTTCTACTGGTACATGATCGGAGGGTTTTATTGCTCCTCTTATTTCTTTATGGATAACACAATCTAAAGAAATTTTTGATAATTTATCATTAACCATTAAATAATCTATTCGCCAACCACGATTGTTTTCAAACCCACCACGCCGATAATCCCACCAGGTATATTCACGTTTATTAGGATAAAATTTACGAAATAAATCTTGATATCCTGAGTTATAAATATTTTTTATTAAAGCTATTTCATCGGGATGAAACCCTACGTCACCCGCAGCATATTCAGGGTTATGTAAATCAATAGCTTTATAAGCAACGTTATAATCTCCTCCAAAAATCACATATTCGTCATATTGCAAAATTTCTTGCATTCTTTCTTGTAACATTTTTAAAAATTTTAGCTTATATTGAAAACGTGGAGTGTCTTCTATTTTATCTCCTCTTTGCAATACGGTGCCTCCTCCTTGAGGAACATAAATGCTAGCTACTCTAAAAACCTTGCTATTAATTGTTAACACTCCTTCAATATATCTGGCTTGCGGGGATACATCGTGGCATTCAATTTGGTGGGCTTCAACATCAATTTGTTGTTTAGATAAAATTGCTACCCCGTTATAACTTTTTTGCCCATAATATGAACAATTATAGCCAATTTCGTTTAATGCAATTACAGGGAAGTCTTTGTCGGTGCATTTTGTTTCTTGCAATAAAACCACATCAGGTTTATGGTTAGTTAGCCATTCTATAAAAATATCCATTCTGGCACGTATAGAATTTATATTCCAGGTTACAATGCTTGCTTTTTGCATAACTAAATATATAAATTATTATTTAATAAATATGAAAAGTTTATAAGTCAAGGTTAGTAATCTGCTTAAAGAAGTTAAAAAATTACTTTTATTTCTGCATATATTTTTTAATAAAATTTAGCATAAATAATAAAATTTTATTTTACCATTTCTTCAATTAGTTCCATTATCTTATCTTTTAATGCAACGGATTTAATCCTGGTAATAATTGTTATAAAATTAATTAAATATCCTATATTATCACTACCTATATATTCAAGCAAAGCTCTGTTATTTAAAATTTGTTTCATTGCACTATCATTAAGTACATTTTGCTTGGTTATAGTAATATTATTGCAAAAATCAGCAAATAATTCTCTTTTTTCTATTGTTGCAAAACTTTTAAAACATGTCCAAACTTTAGTTACTTGCTCTAAATATAGCTCTTCATTTTTGGTTGTGCTAGACATGTGAAATATATATAATTGATAAAATATTTATGATTGAACAAATGAATTGATTATTGTAAAATAAAGTTTACTAGCTATTTTATAAAAAAGCTGTCAATTATTATTAGCATGCCCCATTATTATAAAATTAATAAGTTTAATTTAGTTGAAAATTTTTGCAAAGTTGTTGAAAATGATAATAATGCGTCTAAAACAGCCAAAATTTTATATACTTCCAGGCAATCTGTTTGTTTTAAAATATCGTCATTAGAAAAAGATTTAGGATATAAATTGTTTGAACGAGAAGGAAGAAAGTTAGTTTTAACTGAACAAGGTAGGCTATTTTATTTACAAAAAGCCAAAAATGCGGTTAACATTATTGGTGAAATTTATGCTAAAAAAGAAGAACCTATTAAAAAAATAAAAAAAACTAGTAAAATAAAAAAATTTATTGTTTATGCAAGCAAGTTTATGTTTAAAAAATGGAATAAAATGTTAGTAAAAATAACCCTAAAAAGAATGTTTTTTTTAGCCTTAATTGGTTGCAGTTGTCTGTATTTTTATTTAGACCAAACAAATTATTTTTTTGATAAAAAATTGCAACAATTGGCGAACCCTTTGTTAAAAGAAGTAATGCAAAAAAGGGAATATAGAATATCAAAAGATAATCTAGATAGAACTGAAGGAGTTCAGGTAAGTTTAGATGTATATGAAATATTAACAAAATTGACCCAAGATGATACATATAAAAATATTGTTGTTGCTAAGTTTTTATTTGCAGAACATCCTATGACAGCTATGCGTTTTACAGGAGACAGCAATATTGATAAAATTTTTAATAATAAAAAAGCAATCGATCGTAATACAGAAAAAATATATTTATTAGCCACTCAGGCATTCCAATATTTAAAAATATTACTTGAAAAAGATAAAAATTTTAGAGCTTATAGTATATACCATGATTCTCTTAATAACTGTACCCAATGTAATATTTTATTTGAAAATATTAAAAAATATCCTGATCAATTATTTGCAATCAAAGCCCATAAAATTACAAATTTTGTAAATGTTAATGGATGGATTATAAAATATAACAAATATTATTATTTAACCTTAATAACAAATATTTCTCCTAATCACGACCAAGGCAATATACAAGAACAGTATATTTTTTGGAAAAAGTTAACCCTAGACCAACTAATGCACTACGACAACGGATCATATTGGAAGCTAATTAAAGATTATAATATTAAAATAGATTGATTTATATAAAGTCTTTATAGATTAAATCTGCATATAAAACATAAAAATTTTAAGTAAAATAGTTTTTATTTTTAAAAAAGCACTATAGATAAATAAATGCTAATCCATCGGTTAAAAAAATGAAAGCAAAACAAATACAAACAACCGAGCAACTAAAATCACTGGTTAATATAGGGGATTTTATCGGTAAATACGTTAAATTAATTCAAAGAAATAACAAACTTATAGGATTGTGCCCTTTTCACAAAGAAAAAACCCCTTCTTTTCATGTATCTGAAGATTTTTATTATTGTTTTGGTTGCCATGCTACGGGTGATGTAATTAAATTTGTGCAAGAATATCATGCTATTTCGTTTATTGATTCTATTAAGCAAATTGCTCAGGATATTGGAGTTGAAATTAATGTTAGTGAACAAAACCCAGAGCAAAAACAAAAAAATGACCGTCAATATGCTATTTTACGAGATGTAAAAGATTATTATAAACAAAATATTGGTGATAAATTGTCTGTTTCGTGGCTTTATCTTACTCAAAAACGTAAGCTAGATTTAGAAACAATTCAAAATTTTGAAATTGGATTTTCTCCAACTATTAAAAATCAACTTTATAAGCATTTAATGGATTTAAAATATAGCAAACAAGAAATTTTGTCTTCGGGAATTGTTAGAGAATATGGTACTAATTATTCGGATTTTTTTGAAGCACGAATTATAATACCTATTAAAGATCATTCGGGAATGACCATTGGTTTTGGAGGACGGATATTAAATAGTGAAAATAATGCAAAATATATAAATTCTGCAGAAAGTGATTTATTTAAAAAACGGGAAACTTTATTTAATTTTGCTAAAGCCAAACAAGCTAAAATGACCGATAAAAATTGTCCTATTATAATGGTAGAAGGTTATATGGATGTAATTAGTATGCATCAATTTAGTTTTTATGGAGCAATAGCGCCACTTGGCACGGGCGTCACCGAACAACAAATTAAAATGGCATTAAGCTTAGATAAACAAATGTTTTTTTGCTTCAATTCCGATTTAGCGGGACGGGTAGCTTCATTAAAAATTGCCCAAATGTTGGCGTGTATGATGATAAAACCAAATTTAAATCCTAAATTTATAGATTTAAAAACTTTTAAAGATGTAGATGACTTGTTAAATAGCGATGTTAAACAAGGCAAATATTTATTTGAACAAAAGTTAACCCAAGCAAATAATTTAAATGATTTTATTTGGTTAGAAAAAAGTAAAACAATTGATAAAAAAGACCCCAATAAAATGGCGCAATTAGAAGATGATTTAATAAAATTTGCAGAAACAATTCCCAATAATATTATTAAAAAAAGTTATATCAGATTTTTTAAACAAAAAATTTTTGAATTTAGTCGGAATAATAAGCAAATAATTTCAACAACAAGGGCGTTTATAGATAAAAATGTTCCTGATGTTATTGAAGAAAACGAAAAATATATAATTGCCCTTTTTATGGCTTATCCTGAATTAAAAAATAATGAAGATATAGGAATAGAAAGTATTGTTGATAATTTTAGCGATATGGCTAGAAAAAGCTATTATACAATAATTAGTGAAGACTTAGATAATATGATCGATGTTTTGAGTAAAAAAATTGACAATAATTTTTTGATTAAAATACAAAAAACAGCAGAAATGATAAAGCATTCAACGTCTTATATAAAAAAAGATAATTATCAAAAGTTTTTTGTACTCCGTTTAGAGCGAGCTATTTCACAATATATTTTAGCTAGATTAAAAACTGGATTTGCCGATGATATTAACCTCTTAATTGGTGAACAAAATAGCATTGAACAAAGAATTAGCCAAATCGATGAAGAAATTGACAAGCTTTCTGATTATTAAATATCAATAAAACCATTACATACGCTTCGCATCTGTTGTGACAGGTATTTGCTGTGGAGTAGACTGGGCATTAAACGAATTTCTTCTCACGGTTGCAACATTAAAGCTTGCGTTAGCTTTATTAAAGCCAGATTGATTTATTAGGGCGTCATATTATGAATTTTTTTTGGGACTAGATTTTTTTTGTATTTTATTTGCAAGGTTGCTAATTGAACCCGCTACACTACGCTCTGTTTTTAGCACCAACTCAGAATATTTAGGATTAAAACCAAAAAATTTATCCTTTCCTTTACAACATAAGTCTAAATGATTTTTCATTTGTTCGCTTACTTTTTTAATACTGCCTGTGTAAACTACTGATTGATGAAGACGTGGATGTTGACACTGCATTGTAACATTGTCTGTTTTATCATCATAAGACGTTGTAATACCTAGCCTAGTTTGATTGGAATCAACTAAAGTAAATTCTCCATTTTGTTTTAAGCGTTCGGCGATTTACTTTGTTATGTCAGCGAATTGGCGATAAAAAAGACCAACATTCGAGCTTTTGCTTCTGATATTTAAATGAATTTCGGTGTGATTTATTTTATCTCTAGTATCGGAATTTTGTTTAGCTATGGTAGCAAATTGATTACCAAAACTTTATTATCGTTAACATATCCTCCAATTACTCTTTCTTTGGCACTTTGACTCATTGTATTATCCATATTATGGTGTATATAATATTAACATTTTTGTCATTATGCATATGAAAATTTACCTGTACTATTTCTTTAGGGCGTTTTTCTAGTTGTTGATAATTTTTTTCTGCATTTTTATTTCCAATATATCAACACAATTTATTACTGCTCTTAGATAACTAACAACACTAGGTTATGTTGAGATTTCAATTTATAAATAAAAAAATTGCTTTATTTTCTTATTTATATGAACTACAAAAAATTTATTTCTGACGATGCATAGACTAAACAATGTTTTGTGTAAGAGAAGTATTTGCCCCAGAAACAACAGCTGAAGTTTTGATATCTGGAAAAACTGAAGAAAAGCACTTGTAGTTGTATTAGCAGCTGTATGTAATAATGTAGAACCAAAGTTAGAAACCGCATGTCTTGCTTGTACAGCAGGATGTCATAACTAGTTCTGCTCAGGCATAATGTGACCTATACCTTTAGCTACTTCTCCTAGACCAATTTTAGTGCCACTAGTATACCATCGGGAACTCCCGTTACTTTTTTTACCTTGCTAACGATGATGTAGCTGTACCCCTAGCGTTCCCGCTTCAACACTTGTATTTAGTATTGCCTCCACAATTGAGTAATTATCAATTGTTTTCGCACCACTTTTATTATATTCTGTTTTTTAGTTAACAAGGCACTATATTCCTTGGTATGATCATCTAGTTATAGACCGAGCTTCAGTAGCATCGCCCAAGATGCTTACAACAACACAGCAAATGTAGCAAGTAGCATTTATAATACTTTGGCAACATCGGCAAATACTATATATAACACCTTAGCTAACACATCTCAATCTACTTTATCCCAAAGTGATACCAGTATGATCACTAGTACATTAGAAAATATAGGAAAAAATAATAGCACTTTTGCAAGTTCTTTTTCTAATAATACTACCGCCCAACAAAATACAATTTTAACCACACTAATTAATAATATTTCTAGTTTTACCCCTGAACAAATATCTATTTTTTTAGCAAATACTACCAAAAACCTAAACACCACTCAAAGCAACCTACTCACTAGCACTATAACCTCATTTACCAATGGAGAGATGTCTTCTTCCACCGCAGCCAATAAACTAAATGGGGGGCAAATTGGAGGAATAGTTGCTGGAGTATTGACGGCAACATGTTTATTAGGATGTTTAAGTATCAAATTAAAAGCAATAATAGGTAACCGAAAAACACGTAACAGCGATAATAGACATATTGAATATATAGCAAGAAATCCAAATCCCAATGAGATTAATATTTCAAGAATAGTACGCCATCCTGATGTTAGAATTGAAATGCAGGAAAATCCCATCACTTACCCAAATAGATCAAGAGGAGGCAGTTTTAACAGACTTTAATGTAAATAAGTTTTTATAGAATATTAAATATCTATCAAGAATCCCGTTAAACATCCCTTGTTAACCGCATTAGATGATATATAATTGTTAGCAAGAATAGATTTTAAAGTCACACTATCAATTGGCCATGCAGTTGCATTTAGACTATTAGCCTGACTATTGCTAAAAGTAGTACATGCGCTACCATCGGGCAACGAACCGTTTAAAATTCCTATAAAATGTGCCACCGTTACTCCGCTCATTATGTTTCCAGTATAAGGCAATCCATCATCAAATTTAATATCTACTTTTCTAGCTAAGCTAGCGGATATAGAATATTTTAAATTGCTGTTCACTATGGATCCAAAAGCAGACATATCTCCTGTAGCACCCACAATAGTATTTGCATTTCTTAGTAAAAGATAGTTTTTACTAGAAAAACTAGTAGTATTAAACCAGCTAAATTCAAACGGAGACGAAAATCCAGCACTGTTGGTATCACTGCCAGTATAAGGTATAAATGGGGAAGAATTACTGCCCATATTCCCAGGACCAGGCGGAGTATCTAGTCTAATATCCCAGGCAGCTTTTGAGCTAAATTTGGCATAAGGAATATTTTTGCCTGCAATAGAATCAGTTAGCACATTGTAAGTAGGAGCTATGGTATTAAAAAAAGGAGAGCCATTTAGATTTAACTCGTACATCAAACAAGTGCGTTTTACTACTGTTTCAATATTACCTGTACCCAAAGGAGTAACATTATATCCAAGAGTCATGGCAGTATTAGTAACACAGAGCGTATTTAAACCACTGGATACTAAATTAGGTATTTGAGAAGCCGTGCAATCCCCAGGCATGCAATCATATTGATCTTTAAACAATTTAATAGAAATATTAATCATCCTTGCTTCTTCCTGAATTTTCATGGCTTTTGCATAATCTATCAAAGCCCTACTTACCAAAACAATTGTTAATACAATCGAAATAATAACTATCACGATAGAAAGCTCTATCAATGTAAATGATTTTTTATCTTTGAATTTAGATTTTAGCAATAATAACACAGTATCTGAAAAGTAATGAATAAACATAGCATTAATAAAATATTAGATAATAATGCAAAAAGCAATTTTTTTATATTTTTTAGGTTTTTCGGCTATGGTATTAGTTTTTTACAGCCTAACATCCAAATATATAATAAAAACCCAATATAACTTGTTGCGTTTTACGTTAGGCTAAAAAAACATTGAGCAATATAGAATAAAATGCATTTGTACGGACAGAAATTTTTCATCAAAATGTAATTCTATAAGGCACACAATATCACAAGCTAAAGAGTAAATATATAAATGCCCGAAAAATCTTTTTAAAATAGAAAACTGTTTAGTTGAGGGTTTTAATGCAAGCTTAACGCTTTATATTGCTTGCCTTAGAAGAAAAACTTTAGGTTGGACCAAAAGTATTGAACATAGCAATGAATTTTTTTGGTAATTATATACTAAACCCACCAAGCTAAAAATAAACACTATATTTCAAGTGCTTATTTTCTATAAAACTACGGCTTTTTATTATTTTGTCAATAATTTCAGTAAATTCTGAATTTTCTGTATTTTCTAAGCTAGGATTGCCCTTTGTAGCTAACTATTTCTTGCATTGTTATCAGCAATTTTTGACATTTTCTTTTCAAATCCATCTATTAAGTCAGATTTTTCATTTTTTGGTAAGCACTTCTTAGGACTTACAACCTTAACCCCCGTATCGTCTTCATATGCTTTTCTTGCATTTTTACCGCCAAATTTCGCAGCATTCAGGTTTTCATAAAACCCTTGTGCATCATTTTCTTGG
>JANYEN010000032.1 GCA_025363115.1 Alphaproteobacteria bacterium
ACTTGTAACGCCTAATATTAAACCTGCTAAAATTATTATTTTATTTTTTTCGCCATATTCACCTAAGAATTCTTCTCCTAATTGCCATCCTACATTAAAATGAACAGCATTTAAACTGGCACTATTATTACCGCTATTAGATTCCATTCCTGTTTGACCTCCAATTTCAAATAGCAAGCTATCCCCTATTTTTGCTCCTATTAAAAGGTATATGCTATTAAAATAATTTGGAACAGATTTGCTATAATTAGCACTGCCATTATCTCTATAACTGGCTATCGAAAAAGCATAACCAACTCCAAAATAAGGATTAACATTATATTCTTCATCTTCTATTTTAAAAGTATAAAAATCCTTTTTCTTAATAGAAAGCATGTTCCAAAAATTATTATTTTCGGGTTTAACATCGGCAGAGCTGGGGTTAGCAGAAGCGATTGGATCAATTTCATGTCCAGTGATGTCAATTTGTTCTGCAAAAGATACTCCAGTTGTTAAAAAAAATGCTAAAATAAAGCTATAAAAAGAAATTTTCATTTTTATTTTAAATATTGTTAAATGATATAAAAATAACTTAAGAATAATTTTTATAGTCAATTTTTATGTTTTTATTACTTTGCCATCATAGCCACGAACAATTATATTCGCTAATTCCAATTCTATCAATGCTACCCTTATTATAGAAATAGGTATTTTAGTAGAAATAAAAATTTCATTTATAGTCATTGGAATGGTACCCAAGCAAGATAAAATCTTAAATTTGCTTTGATTTATTACTTTGGCTTCTTCTAGATTTTCATTATAAACATTGTTAATTTCTTCAACTTTTTCTTTTAAAATATTAATATTTACTATACTTTTTAATACATCTTCTGCATTTTCTATCAGCTTAGCAATATTAGATTTTATTAAATAATTATTGCCAGAAAATCTGCCGTCTTTAGTAGGAAATCCTGGTATGGTATATACATTTCGATTAATATGATAAGCAAACTCAGCAGTTATTAAACTGCCCGATCTACCTGTATCGCTTTTTTTATAAGCTTCTACCACAATTATAGCAATAGATATGCCAGCAATTACTTGGTTTCTTATGGGAAAATTACCAGGACGAGGCGGTGTACCAAATGGATATTGAGATATGACAACTCCTTTTTGAGATATTTCTTGGCATAATTTTTGATTTTCATGTGGATAAACTATATCTATTCCTGAACCTAAAACAGCTACAGTTGAGCCATATTTTAAAGCCCCTATATGTGCAGCGGTATCTATGCCAATTGCCATTCCAGAAGTTATCAAAATATCATTTTTAGTTAAATCTATTGCTAGCTCCATTGCTATTTCTTGGCTATGAAATAAAGGTTTTCGTGAGCCAACAATACCAATACTTTTTTGATTTAAAAGTTGCACGTTACCTTTTACAGAAAGCACCAAGGGAGCATTATATACTTTTTTTAATAAGTAAGGATAATTCTCATCCGATATTGAAATAATATTAGCTCCGTCTTTTATTGTATTATCTAGTTCTTTTTGAATTAAATTGTAATCAGCGAATTTTATTTTTTCAAAACATCCTGCGTTTTTACTATGTTCTGTTATTCTCTCTTTTAATAATAATGGGTTGTATCCATATTGATCAATGGCAAAACGCATTGTCTCGTTTTTAATGCCTGTGGTTCTTGCTAAAACGAGCCAATCAACTATGTTTTTCATTGCTATAATATAATAACAAAAAAATTATTATATACGAAACTTATAATACAAGCTAGTTTTGCTAATTTTTATTTTCTATTATATCTAATATTCTAGTTAACCAAATTTTTACTTTTTCTTTGCGTAATACCTGGTTATCAGCAACTTCATAAATCATATAATTGCTAATTTCTACCACATCTTTATATAGCGACAAAGAATTTTTTAAAAAATGTTTAATTTCTTCTTTTGTTTTTAATATTCTATCGGGGTAAGAACTTTCTACAAAATTGGTTATGGCATTTTCTTCACTATATTCTTCGTCTCCAAATACTTCAATGTTAAGGTAGGAACCCAGTAATTGATATAAAAATGGATATTCTTTTTCAATACTCATTTACTGTGGATAAGAAGTAACAATTACTAAACCGCTATTTATTTTTCTTATTGCAACCGCTACTTTATAAGTTTTGGTTCTTTCTAATCCTTCTCTAGCTACTTTAATACCAGTTGCTTCTTCAAAAGTATCGGATAATAAAATGCTAGCATTTGGTTTGGATGTTTTATAAAACTGTTTTAGTTGGGTATTTTTATTTTTTAATACCTCAGAAATAAAGTGCGTAGCTTGTTCTATGTTATTAAAACCCGAGCTGGCAGAAATTTTAGGTTCGCATTCAAGTCTTTTTTCTAAAGTTTCATAGTCATGACCAATATGTTTTTTAATTACGTGTCCGCCATTTTCTTCATTAAATTTTAAATCTATGTCTCCAGACAAAATCATATCAGTAAGATTTTTATCTTCGGTGTATTTTGTTTTTTCAGGTTTAAAAATTGCACATTCTTCTGCTGTAACTGTCGCCATGCTACTTGATACTATTACTAAACTACTTGCTATAAAAAAAAGTAAATATTTTTTAAGTTTTAACATAAAAGCAATAATTAATTTAAATATTAAGTTTAATATAAATTAATTATTATGAAATGCAACAAATTTTTAAAGTTTTTGAAAAATAACAAATACATATATAATTTTTTAATTGTTTAAAACAAATTTTCAAGGAAAAGTAGCATAAATAAAAAAGTTGCAAAATAATTTAGAAGAAAACTTAATAAATTAAATTTAAATATTTTTTTGTATCGCGAAACATTTTGTGCATTTTTATAAATCGTTTTTATTGGTAGATATTTTGCGTGGTATGTTTTTAGCTATAAAATATTCTTTTAAACGAAAAGTTACAATTAATTATCCTTTTGAAAAAAGCCCGTTATCTGCCAGGTTTCGTGGAGAGCATGCTTTAAGACGTTATGCCGATGGCGAAGAAAGATGTATAGCTTGTAAATTATGTGAGGCAATATGCCCAGCTCAAGCTATTACAATTGAAGCCGAAGAACGGGCGGATGGTATGAGAAAAACTACCAAATATGATATTGATATGACCAAATGTATATATTGTGGTTTTTGTCAAGAAGCTTGTCCAGTAGATGCCATTGTTCAAGGACCCAATTTTGAATTTGCTACTGAAACTCACGAAGAATTAATTTATGACAAACAAAAATTGCTAGATAATGGAGATAAATGGGAACAGCAAATTGCTATGAATTTGAATAAATAATAATATTTTAAAATTTTTATTTATTATACTAAACCTTTTTTATAATTTTGCCAAATAAAATCACATCTATATAATTATATTGTTAGGTACTATTGGACTTATTATTATACCGTCAAGTCAGGGAAAAAATGAACCACCTGGTATAGAACAGGTTAAATGGATAAAAATGTTCTTGCAAAATCACTAGAACTTGCTTTGATAAAACATAAGGAATGGATAGAAAATAATAGTCAGCTAGAGGTTATTTTAGTTAACGTACAGAAACTCCCATTCAAAGACTAATAAACACTCAAGTTTAGCCGATTTTAAAACAGCAATGATTCCCGAAACAAGTGTTGCAAATTGCAAAAAGCATGCTTTTAAATAGTTTAAGAAATAAAATTAGGGGTTTTACCAAATAAAACAATAATGGCAGATAGAGGATATAGGGATTAAAAAACTACGTAAACATTAAAATTGCCAATAAAAAGTAAGAAAAATAAACTTTTATAACAAAATTGCCAGAAACTTTATAATATAATGCTTTTTGCAGACGAGTTTTTTTATAGAAAATGCTATTAGACGTATAAAAATTTTTAAAATTGCTACAGATAAATATAAAGACAGAAGAAAGAGGCTTGGTTTAAGATTTAATTTGATAAGTGGTATTAATAATTATGAATTGAGTTTTGGGTTATAAAAGACAATAAAGTTGCTTGAAAATAGTTGATATTCAACAATTAGTCTTTGTACATCCATAAAAATATTCAATTATAAAGCATTTCCAATGTTTTAATAGTTATTTTTGTTTTTTTGTTCAATTTTGCCAACGTATCCCTTAAACTTGAGTTTAAACTTTCAGCTAAACTTGAAATTATATATTTTTCTGCAAGTTTATATTTTTGATATGCCTCATATCAATCGTTGCACAAATATTTTATAGCCTAAACGCCATTCTTAAATATGCTCTAAAATTGCAATTTTCTACTTCAAAATCAGCAATTTTATATCTTTCTTTCTATCCACAGAAAGTCATACAAATATTGTTTTTCGAAGGTTTTTTACACATTTTTCTGAATGAGATTTTGGACAAAACATAAATAAATAAATTGGAAAAGTTAAAAACGAAGAAAGTAAAACACAATGTGCTATAAAAGGCAACACATAATGGGTTATAAAATTACCAATTTGTTTGATAAAAATAGTTATTTTTATAATAAAAAGTTTTACAAAATTCATA
>JANYEN010000079.1 GCA_025363115.1 Alphaproteobacteria bacterium
AACAAGAAAATGAAGAAATTTCGTAATTTTATGATTATTTAAAAAGACTTAATCTTTTGGTAATAGTTTTAACTTTTTCTTCTTGTCAATATAATCATATGGCCGAAAAAACTTTAGAAGAGTTGACATTTTATGCGGCAGTATTATATGGACAAGAAGAAAAAGTTAAAACTATTACCAAAAGATTAAGTCTTTTTAAATAATCATAAAATTACGAAATTTCTTCATTTTCTTGTTTTGGATATTGATTTTTGTTTTGTAATTTAGATTTTTTGGCTAAACTGATTGCCTGTCTTTCTTTATATAAATTAAATAAATATTCAAAGCGATCAGAAAAAGCTATAATTATTTGAGGATTATCATGAATAGTGCAGTTTTCAGAATTTTTATGTTCGGCTGTTTCGGTAAAATTAAAGCTACCATTCATTACAAATTTATTATCTATCACGATAAATTTATTGTGCTCAATTTTAAATTTATGATTATAATAACATTCAATGCCAGCCTCTTTTAATTGATTTAATGATTTTTCTGAAGCTTTTGCCTGCGATCTATCATAAACTGCCCTTACCAATACTCCTCTTTTTACCGCCGATAAAATTGCTTCAGTAATACCAATATTATTTACTGCATACATTGCGATATCAATTTTATGTTGCGCAGAATCCAAAAGTTCGATGGCATTTTTTTCACAGCTACAATTTTTATAATCGGGTGAAAAGCAAACACGTGTTAAAGCATCGGCATTGCTTATAAATAAAAACAAAAATGCTAAAGCTGCGTACATAATATTTTAAATGGTGCCCGCGGGCGGACTTGAACCGCCACAGAGATACCTCCGACAGATTTTAAGTCTGTTATGTCTACCGATTCCATCACGCGGGCATTTTTTGAATTTGTTTATATTTGTTGATTTAAAGTCAAGATTATAAAAAATTAATCTCTGATAAAAATTTAGTATTATTGATATTAATATTGCATAAAAACAATTTAATAACTGTAAATTTTTATTTACGAATCAAAATCTAGTATTTTCAGCTATTTTTTTATTTCTACCTTTGCCTCTTTGTACAAAAAAAGTATCATTTTCTGTGTTGAAGACTTGCTGTGCCGTAGTTATTGGATGAGCTAAATTTCTATTTAATTGTTGTTCAATAAAGCTCTTAACAATAATGGGAGAGCTTTTTTTAGAATTAGAATCTTTTTGGATATTAACTTTTGTCTGTATATATTGTTTTGTTGCATTCCATACACCTTGATGTGCGTTCGGTTCATTAGCAGTTGATATTCTTATTATTTTTCCTAAACTTCTAGCATGTCCAAAACCTAAAACATGCATCCCAGTAATTTTTTTATCCCTCTCCTGTGGTTTTATACACAAAGTTGTAAGATGTAGCTTATCTTCTACGTTCTGCGGTGTCATTGTATTTTGATTAAAAAATTCCCGTAAACGTTGAGATTGTTTAATTTGCCCATCTTTTGGCACCAGAGGGGCAAATAAATAGCTTTTATTAATAGAATTGGGCAATGCCATTGCAATTAAAGCAGCTTTTCTTGCCTGTTCACATGACCCATATAATATTAATTTTTTATTTAACACTTTAGATATCGCATTAGCAATGCAACAACTTTGAAGAGTAGCTTCATCTGAATCTTGCAATACATTTTTACCAGCTTTCCAAGTTCTTAAATCAACCCTTCTCATTCGATCGACATTTGCTATTTCGGCAAATGTGTGAGTAGCTATAAAAGGTTGATCTTGCTGATTTAAATTAGATCGTATTTTTAAATTTACCGAACATTGTGTATTTCTATTAGCAAAATTATACTTATCTTTTATAGAATTATAATAATAGCCAATATGTTTATTTGGATTTTGATTACCAGTTAATTCATCAAAACTATCATTTGCTAATTTTAATATTCTTGTGATATCTTTGTCCAAAAGCTGATCCGTTGATGATGAATCATCCGTATTATTTAATATATTGTCTAAATCCAATATTTCTGATCTAGTAAAATAATTTTCAGAATCGTTTTGCACACAAATTAAATTTTTATTATTTATATTGGTAGCTTAAAGTCAAAAAAAATATCCTATTTAAAACCTATTAACGTGAGGAATACCTTTTAGGTTGTAATCTTTCTATTTCATCATATTGCTTTACTAATATGGTTAGCTTTTTATATGAATCTGGTTTAGTTTCAACTTTATGTCGTGCAAATTTAATAATATATTCGCCACGATCGTGCTTATTTTCTTCAAAATCATTAGAACCAAACAAACTTTGTAATTCTCTTTTAATGGCAGATTTATAATTTAGCATCTTTAAGTCCCTTTGAATACTAGTTTGATAATTTAATAATATTTGATCGTCATCCAAAGGAGTTAGTTTTATCTCTATTTTGGGTACAGGTGGCAGTACATATGGAGTTTTTTGTGCAAAATTTATTCTTGGTGATAAATCTTGTGAGGATTGCGAAATTTCTGTAGAAGAAGGTATTTCATTAAATGTTTGTGAAAAAGATTGAGAAAGTGCACAAGCTTCGCTCCTTATTTCTTGTTGAGTTCCAGAACTTTCTAAGCTAAGATAAATAATTTTTAATGACAAATCATTTAAAGACTGCAAGAATTGCTCTTGAGTGGTAGTTTTATTAAATACATATTCATTAAGTTGCACAAGAGAGTCACCAATTTCGAAAGCTATTTTTTGTTTAGTTGGAGAATTTTCCATAATAAGATAATTTTGTATTATGTTTTTGTAAATTAGTACAAAAGGATCCATAGAAGCTATAATTTCACTTATTTTTTCAAAATTATTATCGTAATTTTTTAAAGCAATAGTAGATAATCCTAAGCATATATGTTCGATTATATCCATATGTGATGCAGTAGTAGGCAAAGAATCTACCATATTTTCAAATATATTTTTATTTATATCAATTTGAAATCCTCGCCGAAGAAGCAAATACGCATTTGCTATAATTCTTCCATTGGTTTTTGCCGAAGAGGTAAAATCTTGATAAAATGCAGCTTGACTTTGTGCGGGCATTTCTTTGTGTATCAAGCTTTCAGTTTTAAAATTGTTGTTAATTTTATCTGCCAAATCATATATTATTTTTTTTAATTTTAAGTTATAAGCACCTGAAGGAGTTCGATTGGCTACTTTTTCTCTTAATCTTTGATGAATATTGTTCATAATATTTTATTTATTTGAATATAAAACATATAATCTTATTATTGCTGATGAACAAATAAAGTCAAATTAATTTTTAAATTTAATAAGCCTAATGAATTGAAATAAATTTTTTTTCTATAGTATGCCACGAAAAATAAGCACACAATAAACTACAAATTATTATTAATATACTACTATTTATATAACCAAAATATTTTATTAAATTAAGATTAATAAATATTTGAATGATAACAAAATGATAAATATATATCCCATAAGATAAATCTCCAATTTTATCATTAATTAATATCTTAAAAGGAAAATAAAGAGCAAAATATATAATAATTATAGATATTACTAATGGCTGAAATAAATAATTAACATAACCTTTATAACCGATAAACATTAAAAATATTATTAAAGGGAATAATTCTGGTAACCAATTTATTTTTAATAAATTTTTTTCTAACTTATAAAGCAGACTGCCACAAAAACAAAAGGATGCGAGGCACATAAAAGAATTATTCGGGTTAAAAAATATTTCATAGGCAGTTAATCCAAAATTATCTTTTAAAATATAATGATATTGACTGCATAATATGCCATATAATCTGGTGGCAATTATTAAACTTGATAACCAAAAAATAATTTTTTTTCTACAAATATATGCAACTATGAGTATAAATATATAAAAACATATTTCTATTTTTAAACTCCATAAGGCACCATTTACATATTCATTTGCTGGATTGCCAACAAATACACCAGGTAGCCTTGGAGATAAAAAATTCATAAAAGCCAAATTTGCTAGCGTGAATTTATATAAAGCTAAACTTTTAAAATATTCTTTAAAACTAAGTGTGGTTAAAAATATTCCAACTATAGTGCATAAAAAAGTTAAAAAATAATATCCAGGTATTAATCTTCTTATTCTTTTTTGGGCATATTGCCAAATATTATTTGATCTCTCATAACTTTGCCATACTAAATATCCGCTAATTACAAAAAAACTTTCTACCGCTACCCTTCCAGAAAATAATTTTAAAATTTTAATATCAAGCAAGCTTCCTATATGAAATAACATTACCCATATTGATAAAAATAATCTTATAATATTAAAATTATTATTTTTATTCATTATATTTGGTATTTTAAAAAATAGAATTAATTTAAAATAAGATGGTTAAAATTAACTAAAAGTCAAAATAAATTGTTGTATTTTAGCAATTTTAATTATAAATTCTATGAACTTGTTAATAATTTTTGTTTTTTGCTTTTATGCACATTTTGAATACTACAAAAGAATCCATTAATTCTACTCCAATAACAGTTGCTTATGGCGACGGAATAGGACCAGAAATTATGCAAGCCACTTTAGATATTTTAAGGCATGCTGGCGCAAAAATTAAAATTGAAACGGCTCAAATAGGAGAAGCTTATTATCATAAAGGCTACAGCTCAGGAATTTGTGATGAAGCATGGGATACTATTAAAAAAAATAAAGTTTTTTTAAAAGCACCAATTACAACTCCTCAAGGGGGAGGCTATAAAAGTTTAAATGTTACCATACGTAGGGCTTTGGGGCTTTATGCAAATATTCGTCCATCTGTTGATTATAATCCTTTTATCAATTGCAATTATAAAATAAATATGGTAATTGTAAGAGAAAATGAAGAAGATTTATACTCTGGAATGGAATATCGCCAAACTCATAATTCGGTTCACGCAATTAAAACAATTACAAAATCTGGATGCGAAAAAATTGTGCGCTATGCCTTTGAATATGCTGTTAAAAACCAGCGTAAAAAAGTAACTTGCATGACAAAAGATAATATTATGAAAATGACTGATGGCTTGTTTCATAACACATTTAATCAAATTGGTAATGAATATCCCGATATTATAAAAGAACATTATATTATTGATATAGGTTCGGCAAGGCTGGCAACTAAACCAGAAGATTTTGACGTTTTAGTAACATTAAATTTATATGGAGATATAATTTCTGATATTGTAGCAGAAATGACGGGTTCGGTTGGGCTTGCAGGAAGCAGTAATATTGGGGTAGATTATGCTATGTTTGAGGCGATACATGGCTCAGCTCCAACACTGATAGGGCAAGATAGAGCTAATCCAAGCGGGTTAATCAATGCAGCTATTATGATGTTAATTCATATTGGGCAAGGAGATATAGCAACAAAAATTCAAAATGCATTGCTTTATACTTTAGAATCGGGTATTCATACCCCAGATATTGCCACCAACAACAATACTACAATTAAAACTGTTGGTACCAAAGAATTTACTCTTGAAATTATAAAAAATCTGGGTCAAATTCCTAAGCACTTACCAATATCCGCCAATTATCCTAATTTTGATTTTGGAGATGGATATGTAGAAAAAAGACCCCCTGCTCTGCCTAATATTTCAACAAAAGAAATCCGAAAATTAGTTGGGATTGATATTTTTGCTTACTTTATTGGCAATGGAGCTAATTTTGTTAAAATAGTTACCAAAATTAAAAGCGATAAATTTACCTTACATATTGTTTCATTTAACGGTATGAAAATATATCCAAGCCCAGATAGCGCCAACTTTGGTGGAGACACCTGGCGTTGCAGATTTATTGCAATATCAGACATAACTCACGCCGATATTATAAAATTGTTACAACTTAGTAACGAAGCAGGAATAGACTGTATTAAAACCGAAAATTTATATTCATTTGATGGCAAAAATGAATTTACTTTATCACAGGGAGAATAATAATGCTGATTAAATTCTAGGTAATACTACTCACCAAAAACGCAACTAAACAGCCTTTTGAAATATCATTATAACTTAAATAATTAGCAGCAGAAAATGCCGAAGAAGCAAGATTACTTTGACCAGTAAAAGTATTGCAAGCAGCGGTTGAGCCTTGATTTGAAGCATATTGAGTGGCATTTAAACCTCCTACAATGCTACCTCCATAAGGGTTTCCATCATCAAATTTACTATCTAATTTTTGAGTCATGTTTGACGACAAACCAAAATTTGCCCCACCTGTACTTTGTCCTAACGTACCACTAACATCGGAATTTAAACCTGCGGAAGTATTGGTATTTCTTAAAATAAAAGCATTATTACCTACCCATTGTTGCATATAATTTAATCCAATTTCATAAGGTATTAAATATCTGCCCGTGGCATTGTCGGCTACCAAACTAGCAGTTCCTATATTATTAACACGCCTAAAATCCCAGCCTGATTTAGTGCTAAAAATAGAAACTGGGATGGTACTACCAGGTATGGAATCAGTTAAAGTAGAGTAAAAAGGGTTAATTTTTGAATTAATATAACCAGCTACCTGCAATTCTTGAAACATACAGGTACGTTTAGTTGTTGATTCAATAAAACCAGTATTAAGTGTGTTATATATTTCGGTGTTAGCAAGAGCGACAGCAGATGTTACTGTTTGGCAGCAAGCTGAAGAAACTATGGTTGTTGCTGGCACCGAAGCACTATAACTTATACTCACGGGTGCTC
>JANYEN010000058.1 GCA_025363115.1 Alphaproteobacteria bacterium
CAGCAATACCAAGAAATCTATAGCCAGCAGGCAAAAACTGCTTTTTTACGATAAAAATTTTCAGATTTTATTCGATTATCATTTTTTTATTTAGTCTTATTACATTCTCTGCATAAAAGCCATTTTTAACCAACCCTGATACCACAAAACTTCATAGAGCAAACAACTTAATAGTTCGCAGTAAGGTGTGTGTTATTTGTTGGTTGGTATTTTTTCTATATTAATTCCCATTTTTTTTAATTCATGCCAAAAATTAGGAAATGATTTATTAACTACATGAGCATTATTGATATATATCTGTTTTTTAACTACTAAAATGGAAAATGCCATTGCTATTCTGTGATCCTCAAATGTATCAATATAAACTATAGAATCATCATTAAAAGTTTGACCGTAAATAATTATACTATCTTTAGTAGTTTGGCATTTTATTCCAAATTTTGCCAGCTCTTGTTTAGGAATTTCTATCCTATCGCATTCTTTATCTTTTAAAGTAGAAAGACCTTTAATTGTGATTTCTTTGCCTAAAATTGCACTTAGTACCATTATTGTCATTGCGGTATCTGGCATTTGAAACATGTCAACGGTAATTTCTAAATTATTTATATTATTTTGATTTATTGTTGCAATTGTTTTATCAAAATCTACTTTAATACCAAATAAATCTAATATTTTTATTATTTGGGCATCACCTTGGACGGAATCTTGACGAATATTATTAACTTTTATTTCTTTATTTATTAATCCCGCTAGTGCTAAAAAATAAGAAGCACTAGACCAATCTCCTTCAATATTATACTCTGATATAGCTTGATATTCTTGACATTTTATAACATATTTTTTATAATTATCATTTTTTACATATACCCCAAAGTGATTCATAATATTTATGGTTATATCAATATAAGACTTGGAAACCTGATCTCCAATAACATTAATTTCCAATCCCTGGGCTAGTCTTGGAGCAATCATTAATAATGCTGAAATAAATTGGCTACTTACTTTGCCGCTAATTTCTACAACATTTTTTATTTTTTTATTTCCATAAATTTTTAGTGGTAAAGAACCATTAATGCCTAAATATTCGGTGGTTGCTCCTATTTTTTCTAATGCGATCGCTAAATCTCCTATTGGTCTCTTTAAAATTTTATCTTGCCCAGTTATTTCAATATCTTGATTGATAAGCAGTGTTAAAGCTGTTAAAAAGCGACTCGTGGTACCAGCCAAACCACAAAATAATCGATTATTAATTATAGATTTAAATTTACCATTATTGCCATAAACTATTAAGTGATTTTTATGATCAATAATTTCTACTCCTAAGTTTTTTAAACATTCTATCATATAATCAGTATCATCACTACGAAGCAATTTTTTTATTATTGTTTTGCCGTTTGATATTGCTGCTATTAAAATAGCACGATTGGTATAGCTCTTGGAGCCAGGTATTTCTATAAAATTTTGATGATATTTTTGGTTTGAAAGCGAAAGCAGTATATTGTATTTTTCCATAATTTAGTATGGAGAGTTATGTTGTAAGGCTATTTAAAAATAACCCGCCATAATTAGACGGGCTATTGCAATATTTTTATTTTCCATCTATAATTAGTACAGCCCTTCTGTTTTGTGAATATGAGCTTTCATCTTCACCCATTACTGCTGGTTTTTCCTTACCATAGCTCACTGTTCTGATTTGGCTTTTATCGACTCCAGATTTGATTAATTCAGTTTTAGCGGCGCTCGCTCTTTTTTCTCCTAACGCAAGATTATATTCTCGAGTACCACGAGAATCGCAATGACCTTCAATAACTACTGAAGAATTATTAGATTTGATATGTTCTGATTGCTGATTAATTGCCTCTTTAGCTTCTGTATTCAAATTAGCAGAATCATATTCAAAAAATACTCTGTCAGGAATATTTTTTCCACCTACATTGGTTAATGATTTAGCATGAATTTCATCTGCCGCCATACCAGCATCATCTCCCATTGCTTCATTACCAGAACTGATTTCGTCTTTTTTTCCCGAACAAGAAATTAGGCTTACCGATATAAGAGCCAAAATTGATAACTTTTTAATATCAAAACTCAACATAAAATAAACAATTTAATTAATAAAATAACAAATATTTATGCCAACATGCACATACTTAGTGTAAAGTATATATGTATTGCTAAAAAATAAAATGCAAATTATTTTTGCGATAAAACTTCATTAACACATAATGTCCCAAAATCTTCAATATTTATACCTTTAATTTTAGTTATTTGACTTGTAACTTCATTAATTTGCAAATATACTTTGGAATCATTATTATAAAAATCAAAAAAACATTCTGAAATTTGTCGTGCATTATTTTTATATTGAATAATTTCAGGGATAATCATTTTTTTTGCTACAATATTTACCATATTTATCATTCTGATTTTTAGCAAGAAGCGTCCAATTAAATAAGAAAAAATATCAATTTTGTAATATATCAATAAGGGCATTCCTCTTGCACTCATTTCCATATTATTGGTTCCACTCTTAGCTATCCCAAAATAGACGGTTCTCATTTTTAAATCTTTTATTTGTTCGTTACTTGAAAATTCAATATTTTTTATTTTGTTAAATTCTTTTACGACATATTCGTGGGTAATTAAAGTAGTGGGCATAAATATGTTAATAGTAGGATTTATTTTGCGTATATTTTGTATTACCTGTTTTATTAAAGGAATATGTCTTATAATTTCTTGCTTTCGACTACCTACCGCAATTAAAATAAGGTTTTTATCTCGTGCCATTTTTTCATCATTAATTTTTTGCAAAAAAGGATTACCAAAAAAATGAACATTAGGGTGTCCATTTTTAGCAAAAAATTCTGGTTCAAAAGGAAAAATACAGATTAGTTTATCAAAATATTTGTTTAAATTATATACTTTATTATGGCTATAAAGCCAAGCTAAAGGTGCAACTACTGCTATAATTTTTGTTGAACAATTTTTTGCTTTAAGTTTTTTGGCAACACGTATATAAAAATCATAAGCATCCACAAATATAGCTACTTCAGGTTTATTTTGTTCAATCCAATTGACGGTTTGATTAATTCGCTTAACAATAGTGCCTAAATTTGTTAAAATATCTAATCCAATGAAAGCAATATCTTTTATGTTAAATATGCTTTTTACCCCTAATTTTTCCATTTCTACTCCCGTAATACCATTAAGTTCTATGTCGCTTGGCAATGCTTTTATAATTTGGGCAGCAATTTTATCGCTAGAAGTTTCGCCTGCTCCTATAAAAATTTTTTTCATAAAAAATATGATTTATCTTCTAAAAGTTAATAAATTATATAAAATTATTATCAATAATATAATTTCTGCCGTTTAAACTATATTCAATATTGATGCTAACTACTTTAGAAAAATATTTTTTCCATAAATCCTCTGCTATTTGTGGCCACTCTACTATTACCAAACGGCTATTTAAAGCTTGCTCAATATTTAAATTAATCAATTCATCTATATGTTTTATACGATATAAATCATAATGATAAACCTCTCCTATATTGGTATTATATGTATTTAAAAGGCTAAACGTAGGGCTCACAACTATTTCATAGCTAATTTTTGCAATTAATTGTTGAGTTAAAAAAGTTTTACCAGTTCCCAGTTTGCCATATAAAAGCAAAATATTCGAATTCTTGACTAAATCAAGAATATAATCTATCATTTTATTATAAGAGTTGCTATTAATGGCTATATTAGTAAAATTTTGCATAAATTTATTAAAAAATTTATTATGAAAATTGGATGCACTGCAGCAAATGATAGAATCGATGCAATAAATACAAAAATCAATTTAATTAAAAATTATAACTTTATTGATCTCGACCATATTTGTACCCCTGTAGATATAGTTTTAATGTTAGGAGGAGATGGATTTGCGTTGACTTGCATACATAAATATATTCATTTTAACCCAATGTTTTATGGTATAAATTATGGCACTATAGGCTTTTTGATGAACAGCAAAGATATTACAGAAAATAAAAATTTTAAAGATCTAATATTATATAATAGCCAAGAATTTACAATTAATCCTTTAAAAGCAGAAATAATTGATATTGATAACAAAGAACATCATTTGATGGCAATAAATGAAGTAACTTTACTTAGGCAAACCAGTCAAACTGCTAAATTTAAAATTTCTGTTAACGGTGTTTCGCAAATGCCTCAAATGATGGGTGACGGGGTGCTTGTTTCTACTCCTATTGGGTCTACGGCTTATAATTTTTCGGTAGACGGACCTATTTTGCCCATTAATTGCAATTTACTTGCCGTTACCCCTATCAGCGCTTTTAGACCAAGATATTGGCGGGGAGCTATGCTTGAAAATAACTCGGTTATAAATATTGAGGTTTTAGAATATCTTAAACGCCCAGTTGGCTTAACTGCTGATTTCAACGCAATTGACAATGTAATTAAAGTTGAAATATCTTTAGATAAAACTTTGGAGATAAAATTGTTATTTGATAAATCTTTTTCTTTGCATGATAGAATTATGAGAGAGCAATTTATGTTGTATAGTTAAATAAAAAGTAATTTATTTATAAAACAATCTTTTAAAAAATTAAAAAGAATAAAAACAACAATACTCTTGAAAATAATAAAAATAAAAGATATATTTAAGTTTTAGCAGAAATTAGTAAAAAGCAAAAAGCTATTTAAATTGAAAAATATTAAGAATGCTGGCTTTAAAAATATTTTTAAATAGATTTTTGAAAATAAAAGTATAAGAAATGGATATGCATTTGATAGACTTAACTAATTTTAATCAGCATGACTTTTGTATCCATTATACCTTTAATGATGATAATTTGCATGACATAAATGTTAATACTTTTGCTAATTCATTAATTCAATTTTCTGAAGTTATTAAATTGGTTTCAAAAGAAACTTTGCCTGATTATATAATTGAAATAACTATTGATAGGACTGGTGAAGGTACATTTTGGGGGCATTTCAAAATGAAAGGAAAAAATTTTTTAACTCAAGTAAAAGAATTCTTGCCGACAAAGGATAACACAATGGCAGTTACAATAGCAGTATTAAGCCTATTAAAAACCTGTGATAAAGAAGCGAAGCCAATTATACAGAATAACTATGTAATTATTAATAATAACATTAAAATAGACGTTACAACTTATGATAAAGCTTATAAATTAAGTCAAAAGCCAGAGATACAAACCGTCGCCAAAAAAACTTTTGATGCATTAACCGAAGATAATAGTATTTCTGCTTTTTCTATAGCTAAAAATCCTGAAGATTGTAAAAAACATAATTTTATAATTTCAGTAGATAGACAGGAATTTGAAAATTTTGAAGTTGGAGTTGAAGAGGACATTAAGTATGATATACGTTTAAAACAAATATTACATCCAATAAAAGTAATACTAGAAAAAAGCAAACGAAAATGGGAATTTATTTGGGATGGGAGAAGAATATCGGCTAATGTGAGTTGTGATAAATTTTATAAAGATTCATCAGAAGGAAAAATAGGATTTAAGCCTAAAGATTATATTATAGCTAATTTAAGAATAAAACAAAGACTAGATAAAGTAAATAATGTTTTTATAAACGAAGATTATGAAATTACTGAAATAGAGGAATATATATTTTATGCAGAAAAGCAGGAAAAATTATCTTTAAATTAGTCTAGGTGAGTTTTATATATACAAAGTATATTAAATATCATTGCATCTTATAAAGAATAGATTTTATAAAAAATAACAAATTATGCGTATATGACATTTTTTATAACCCGAAGAAAATTAATAAAAGATTTATTGGGTTATACAGCCAGTGCTTATGTTATATCTAAAATTACACCTATTTTTGACTCGAATGCATCTTCTCCCGAAATTATTTTAAACAGTCGTAAAAAAGTAACTCCTATAATACCATCGCAAGGTCATCCTGCTTTTTTCCCTGCTACTAACAATTTACGTCGTAAGGCGGGTAGCCCTTTTTTAGCCAAAGGTTATTATTTATCGATAGAAGGATACGTAACTGATTTAGTGGATGTTCCCATAGAAAATGTAATTATAAAATTTTGGCATGCTAACCATTTTGGCTATTATCAACATTTAGTCGATCCTGAAGATAGCACTAAATTTGATGAAGATTTTTTAGGGTGTGGAAAAAGTGTTACCGATAATACTGGATATTATTCATTCATAACAATAGAACCAGGTTTTTATGGTCAAAGAACGCCTCATATACATGTTAGTTTACAATACGATTATTATAATGATGGAAAGCCAATTGAAACACAAATATTTTTTCCTGATTTTCAAAATGCTTTAGACCCTAAATATAGTAGCCTTAGTAACGAAGAACAAGAATTAGTAACCTGCGCAATAGAATCAATTGACCCCAATAACCCTATTTCAGCTCAAAGGGCTCTTTTTAATATTAAACTAGATTTGCTTCACCCACTTAAAAGGTATTAATTGACATTTAAAAACTTAAAATAGCGGTTATTATTTATTAATAATATGCTTTTATGGCTATACTTTGTGACACTGAAATTATTGAAAGATGCCAAAAAACGGCAATGATTACTCCTTTTGCTACAGAATTAATTAAGGTCGAAAACGATCGCAAAATAATATCGTATGGATTATCTTCTTATGGATATGATGTTAGAGTAGGTTCGGAATTTGCTATTTTTGATCCCAATCTAACATCGTCACCCTTGATAGACCCTAAAAATTTTACTGCACCTGAAATATATAAAAAAATTGATGCCGACCACTGCATTATCCCAGCTAACGGATTTGTATTGGGGCATACAATCGAATTTTTTAAAATACCTAGAGATATTATTGTAATTTGCGTGGGTAAATCTACCTATGCCAGATGTGGAATTATTGTAAATGTAACGCCTATTGAACCTGAATGGGAAGGGCAAGTTGTGCTTGAATTTTCAAATACTACATCGCTACCAGTAAAATTATATGCTAAGGAAGGAGCCTCTCAATTTATGTTTTTTAAAGCCGATAAAACTTGCGAGGTCTCGTATAAAGACCGAAAAGGTAAATATTTTGGACAATCAGGAATAACTGACCCACGAATATAAGCATGAAAATAAAAAAAATTCAAATTAAAAATGGTTATAAAAGATTCTCTAATTTAACCATTGATTTATCAGAAAATCCAAAACGAATTATAGCGTTAGTGGGGGCAAATGGTTGTGGTAAAAGTAGTGTGTTTGACGCAATGTTGTATATGCAAAATAACCAGATTCCTCTGGGAGACAAAGGCACAAAAGGAGATAATTATCATTCAATGAATGGATTACCATATAATCAAAGTAATATAGTGATAGATTTTGTTGGCAAAAGTTATCGCGAATTATTGAACGAAAAAAAACCTTTAAAAAAAGAAGGTACAATTTTCTCTTTTAGAAGCCCTTATAGATATAATCAAAGTTTAAAAATTATGCAATCCAAGGCTTTATCAGAAATTAGTTTAAATGATTATGGTGCAAGCGCAACTTTAGATTTAGACGCAAAAATGGATCAAAATTATTTAAGAACCAATATTAAATATAGAAATTATATCGAATCAGTAGATTGCAAGCCTAGCGAAGGAAAGGAAAAAATAATTGGAGATATAAATAAATCGTTAAAAGAGTGTCTAAATTTAGAAATAACAAATTTAGGAGATATTGAAGCTGGAAAGGGAACTTTATATTTTAAAAAACCAGATCATAGCAAAGAATTTGAATTTGACGTTCTTTCGTCAGGAGAAAAAGAAGTTGTTGATATTTTATTAGACTTATATCTTAGAAAAGAAGAATATAACGACACTATTTTTATTATTGATGAGCCCGAACTACATATTAATACTTCAATACAAAAAAAGCTTTTAATAGAAATTAATAAACTTATTGGTATCAATTGTCAAATATGGATTGCCACGCATAGCATAGGGTTTTTAAGAGCATTGCAAGAAGATTTGAAAAATGAATGTGATATTATATTTTTTCCTAACCTAAACTATGCCTCCGAAGAAATACTTTTAAAGCCTATGGTAAAAAGTAGGTCTAAATGGCTTGAAATTTTTGCCACACCGCTTGACGATATGGTTGGCTTAGTGAGTCCTAAAACTATTATTTATTGTGAAGGTAAAATTAAAAATTCTTTGGATGAAAAAATGTTAAACGATATTTTTTCAGAAAAATATCCAGATTGTTTGTTTATTGCTGCTTCAAACGCAAGCGAGTCTGCCAAATACTCAATGATAGCACTTTCTATTTTGAATAAAGCTTTTGATAAAGTAAAGTTTATTAATTTGGTTGATAGAGATGATGGACAAAATGCTAGCAAAAAAACAGATATAGATAGAAGATGCTTGAAAAAAAGAGAATTAGAAAATTATCTTTATGATTGGGAAATATTTAGTATTGCTTTTCCAGACGTTCTAAAAACAGATTATGATAATATCATTGTTGATATTGATAATAATGATGTAAAAAGCAAGACCAATGAGCTTATGGATATCTCTAAACAATCGGATTGCAAAATTTTTAAACTTAAGTTAGTTGAACAAGTTATGACCGCAACCAAAGTTTACCAAGACTTAGAGGCAATAATATTTAGCTAGATTTATACTTTATATTTGGAGCGGGTGAAGGGACTCGAACCCACGACCCTAACCTTGGCAAGGTTATGCTCTACCACTGAGCTACACCCGCTTATTTAGTTCAAAAAATGTAGATAAAATATAATATTCAACTTTTTTTTAATTTTATTTAGATTTAAATAGTATTAAAAATTTAAAAAATTATGATTAAAGAAGTAATTATCTATACAGATGGAGCTTGCTCGGGTAATCCAGGACCAGGTGGTTGGGGAGCAGTTTTAATTTTTGGAGATAATATAAAAGAAATTAGCGGATATTCAAGTGAAACTACTAATAATATAATGGAATTAACGGCCGCCATAGAAAGCTTAAAGTTAATAAAACAAACATGTAGCATAAAAATTTATACCGATAGTGTATATGTTAAAAATGGAATGACAGTTTGGATTAATAATTGGAAAAAAAATGGTTGGCGTACTGCTAACAAAAAGCTCGTTAAAAATATGCAAATCTGGATTGAACTAGATATGCTATGTAAGCAACATGCTGTAAGTTGGTTTTGGATAAAAGGTCATAGCGATAATTATTATAATAATCGAGCTGATTTTTTAGCTGTTCAGGCTGTTAAAAATAATCAATGATTATATCGAATATTTTATATGCTAAATTTTAGTTATATTATAACTTTCTTGACTATAATATAACCAATATTATTTAATAAAAATTATCATTAACTTAATTATGAAATATAAATACATTATATTTTTTATTTTTTTCTCCGTAGTTATTTCGTGTGCGACAAAACGTGTTGAAAGCAAAAGCCCTTGCTTTTCCAAAGAAGGAGGTCCTTGTGATAGAATTCCAATTAATACATGGATGCAAAATAATATAAAAGTAGTCAGCTAAAGCAGAACTAACTTATCTATAAAAAATAGTTTTTTAATTACACTTGCAACTTATAACTTTTAAAAAGCGATTGATTAGTGGCTAAAAATTTAACTCTCTAAACTTAAGATTGCCGAACCATTGATATTTCCTGATTTTATATCTTTATAAGCATCAATAATTTGGTTCATTTGATATGTTTGACTTATAATATCAATTCCCCCTTTTTTTACAATATCAAAAATACTTTGCATTGTGATAACCATTTGAGCTTTACTGCTTTGATAATGTTCAATTCTAGGACGACCAAAAAAAATAGACTTAGAGGAAAAGCGACTAATATCTATACTATCCATTGGTTTCCCTACTGCATAATAATTTAGATATGTTCCTCCAAATTGAAGACATTTTAAGGATTCATCAAAAACTTGCTCGCCAATACCATCAAAAACTACTCCTACTCCTTCTGCGTTAGTTAATTCTTTGGTTTCTTCATAAACACTTTTTTTTTCGAAACTTATTACACTATCGCAAAATCGTGAAGCAAAAGCCCGCCTTTCCTCTTTATCAACCGTGCCAATAACTTTTAGCCCTAAATATTTACACCATTGAGCAACAATATGACCTACGCCACTATTTGCCCCGTGCACCATTACAAAAGATTCTTTTTTAAGTTTAACTGCCTTATGTATTAAGATATAGGCAGTTACAGCCTCTCTAAAACATGGCACAAGTTTATTTAAAGGAATATCCAAAGGAGCATCTAATAACATACTATGATGCAATACTCTTTTTTCGCAATACGCACCTGGTGGTCCCATTAAATAACCTACTTGTTGACCCGTATGAAATCGTTTAACCCCACTGCCAACTTTTAAAATTCTGCCTATTGCACTAAAACCAGGAATATGGATCATTTTTTTTTGTTCATCCGATAAAAATGTCCTGCCATCGCATAATAAAACATCATCAGGGTTAATGTTACTGGCAACAGTTTGAATTAAAACATCTTCTTTGGTCATGCTTTTTGGACCTTCTAGATTTACTACTTTTAATGTGCTAATATCACCATATTTTTTTAAAGTGATTGCACGCATATAAAAAGTAATTAAACAACAAAAATCTTTTTAAATATAATTTTTATTAATCAAGCTTTATTAAATAATGCAACATTCGAAGAACCGCTTCGGCTAACAACAAAATTTAAAGCATTCTCTCCTAAATAAGAATGTTTATTTTGATAAATTTCTTTTATTTTACTAATAAGATCGCTAGGTTTAAGACAAACAACAATTGCTTTTGCAGCTACCATTTCATCGCATATTTCTTTACAAGCATAGTTATATTGCCCTATAATAATAGGTTTACTAAAAGTTGCAGGTTCTAAAGGGTTATGTCCTCCTATATTTGGCATAAAACTGCCACACACTATTGCTAAATTAGATATTTTATAAAAACTGGTTAATATCCCTATTTTATTTATTATAACAACTTCTGATGTAGAATTAATAATAGCAACTTCTGGATAAACAACCGTTTCTAATTCTTTACAAATATTTTTTACTTCTTCTATTCGTTTAAGATGGCGGGGGACAATTATAGTTAATAAATTAGGTATAGTAGTTTTTAATATTAAATGTGCTTGCAAAGCAATTTTTTCTTCTCCTGCGTGAGTGCTGGCAAAAACAATAATAAACCTATCTTTAATTTTTAATAATTCAACCACATTATCTTTGCCCTCTAAGGCAGCATCATATTTTGTATGATTTAAAAAAAATACTTTTTGATTGGATATTAATTTTAATAATTTGTTTTGCATTTGATTGCTTGAAGTAAATATTTTTACCGCCTTGCTTAATAAAAAAGTAAATAAAGGTCTTACAAACATCCATTGATTATAATTTTTATTAACTAAATAAAAATTTAACATATAGACTTCGGCAATTTTGCTTGAATAATATAAAGCGTTTGGCCAAATTTCGGATTCTACAAATATTACTTTTTGAGGACTCCAGTGCTTTAAAAATCTTTTAATAAAGATAGGGCAATCAAAAGGCATCATTTGATGAATAGCACCTAATGGCATTTTATTGTTTAAAAATATAACAGAACCTAAAGAATGTGTTGTTAGCAATACTTGTTTATTTTGTGCTAAAAAATTTTTAGCTAAAGGCAAAATGCAATTTACTTCGCCTATGCTTGCAGCGTGGATCCATATTAATTCTCCTTTTGGTCTAATCTGGGAGGCATAACCATATCTTTCATTTATTCTAAAAAGATTTTCTTTATTTTTATGAATTCTTATTTTTGCTATGACAGGGAAAAATATAATTCCTAAATATGAAAATATATTGTATATAAAGAATAAAAACATTTTTAAATATGCTTAGGTGTTTAATTAAATTAAATAAATTAGTTTCAAGTTTGTTTAAAATGCAATAAAAAGCTTTTTGATTATATAAATTTTGGTAAGTTAAATTAATTACCGCTCGAAGCATGTTCATGAATAATATACCACCCTTGATTTTTATAAGACCATATCAAAGTATTATTACGACTACCATTTTGCATCTTTTTACCTTTTATTTTAAAAGATACTTTATCGGTAAATGTAGTAATTGCCATATTACCATTAATTTTAATATCTAAGTTAATAATTGCTAATTTATTTAACATTTCAATATGTTTAAAGCCTTGTTCCCAGGTTTTTATCCAATTGTTCAATCCTCTAATGCTAGTTTTGCCTTTTGCAATTGGTATATTTGCTAGTTCTGGATCAAAAGAAGTAAAATGTTCTGAATTATCTATTATTTTTTTTGCATAATTTAAGTTTAGATTTTTTACTTTATTTTTACGAGACATAGCGGTATAAACGTCGGCAGTTAAGTTGCATAAATTTTTTACATCTTGCATTTCTTGAATGGTTAAATTTCTACCAATTTCTTGAGGATAATCGCAATCTTTAGTGATTTTATCTTGAGCGATATTTAATTTTTTGTAATAAACGTGGGCTTCTGTATTAAATTGAATACGGGTAACAATTTTTTCGCTAGCAAAGCCACTAAAATTACATATTAATAAAAAAAATATACCATATATTAAACAATTTGCTTTCATAAAATAATAAAATATATACTTAATATTTAAATTAAAAAATAATTATTAAAAAGTCAAGTTAGTTTAAAATGATTGGTTTTGTAAAAGAACTTGCTTTTTAAAAAATCATTTTAAATTATTTAAATATCCTATTAAAATAATTTATACTTATAGCAAATGTCCGAGGTTTATCCAATTGAAAAATACCGAAATATCGGAATAATGGCACATATTGATGCTGGCAAAACAACTACCACAGAAAGAATTTTATATTATACTGGTAAGTCTCATAAAATAGGAGAGGTTCATGATGGAGCAGCTACAATGGATTGGATGCCACAAGAGCAAGAAAGAGGCATTACAATTACTTCGGCCGCTACCACTTGTTTTTGGAATGATCATAGAATTAATATTATTGATACTCCTGGTCACGTTGATTTTACTATTGAAGTCGAGCGTTCATTGAGAGTTCTTGACGGTGCCGTAACAGTTTTTGATGGAGTTGCAGGAGTTGAGCCACAAAGTGAAACCGTATGGAGACAGGCGGATAAATATGGAGTTCCTCGGATGTGTTTTGTGAATAAATTAGATCGAGTGGGCGCTAATTTTTATCGTTGTATTGACATGATGGTAGAGCGTTTGGCAGCAAAGCCAGTGCCATTGCAAATTCCGATAGGGCAGGGTGAAGAGTTTGCCGCCATTATTGACTTGATTAAAATGAAAGCTGTTTATTGGAATAGTGAAGAATTAGGGGCAAATTATGAACATAGAGAAATTCCTGCTGATTATATAGAAAAAGCTAAAAAATATAGAAGCGAAATATTGGAGGCAGTTGTAGAGCAAGATGATGCCATAATGAGTAAATATTTAGATGGCGAAGAAATTAGCGAGGCAGAAATAAAAAAATGTATCCGCAAAGGTACTATTAATTATAAATTTGTACCAGTGGTATGTGGCTCTGCTTTTAAAAATAAAGGTGTGCAGCTACTTTTAGACGCAGTTGTAGATTATTTACCATCACCAAGTGATATTGGCAAGGTAACGGGCATGGATATTAACGATGAAACCATTGTATTAGAGAGAAAGTGCTTGTCTTCGGAGCCGTTTAGCGGATTAGCTTTTAAAATTGCTAACGACCCTTTTGTAGGTACCATTACATTTATAAGAATTTATTCAGGTTCTTTATCTAAGGGTATGACTTTGTTAAATTCTACTAAAGATAAAAAAGAAAGAGTAGGGAGAATGCTTTTAATGCACGCTAATAACCGAGAAGATATCGATAGCGCTTCAGCTGGTGATATTGTTGCAATACCGGGTTTAAAAGATACTATCACGGGAGATACTTTATGCGACCCGATTAAGCCGATAATTTTAGAAAAAATGGATTTTCCTGAGCCAGTAATAGAACTTGCTGTTGAACCTAAAACAACTGCTGACCAAGAAAAAATGTCGATTGCTTTAGGTAGGTTGGCAGCAGAAGATCCTTCGCTTAGAATAACATCTAATGAAGAAACTGGTCAAACTACTTTAAAAGGTATGGGTGAGCTACATTTAGAAATTATAGTAGACCGAATGAAAC
>JANYEN010000074.1 GCA_025363115.1 Alphaproteobacteria bacterium
TAGTTAAATATACTAAAAATTTTTTAGGATCGCAAAAATCTATTCCTTTCTACTTTATGTTAGCTCAAAAATTTGGTTTAAAAAGTCTTTTAGTTTGGGGGGGGTATGAGACTGTTAAGCATTTATTACTTAAAAAGAAATGAATATCTATAAATTATTTTTATATATAATTTATTAATGCACTATACAGTAAATATATAACTTATTGCATAGTGCATTAAAAAGCTGGGTTGCCACCTAAGTATAGACAACATCACAATACAAAGACTTATTGTTTATAGCTTTTCAGCATAACACTTAATACAATTTAATTTATATAAACACCTGATAAGCAAAAATTATTTTACTGCTTTACTTATTTTTGACAATTTTAGAAAATTTGTTTTTCTCTTAAAACTTTAGTATTTAAAGTAAGCTATTGTTACCTATCAATCCCAAGTGAATAAAACTTTTGTTAGTTAATATCCTACCTCGTGTAGTACGTTCAACAAAACCTTCTTGCAATAAAAATGGTTCTATTGTTTCTTCTATTGATTCTTTATCATCAGAAAGAGCTGAAGCAATAGTTTCGATTCCGACTGGTCCCCCATTATAATTCTTAGCAATAAAATTAAGGTATCTTAAATCAGAACTATCTAATCCATAATTATCTACGCCCATTTTATTACAGGCATTATCTACAATTTTTTCAGTAATAAAGTTTTCTTCTTCAAAAACTGTAAAATCAATAATTCTGCGACATAAACGCAAGGCAATTCTGGGAGTACCACGAGATCGCTGAGCTATTAATAAAGCTGCCATTTCGGATATATTAAAATTATATAAAGCAATGCAACGTTTAATTACATCAATTAACTCATTATGAGTATAAAATCTTAATGCAAAAGATATTCCAAATCTACTACGTAAAGGGTTAGAGATAAGACCCATTCGCGTTGTTGCTCCCACTAATGTAAATTTAGGTAATTCAATTTTGATAGTGCGGGCAGAAGGTCCATCCCCTATTACAATATCAAGTCTAAAATCTTCCATTGCTGAATATAAAACCTCTTCTACAGATGTTGAAAGTCGGTGAATTTCGTCAATAACAATACATCGTTAGGTTGCAAATTAGTTAATATAGCCGCTAAATCGCCACTTTTAGAAATCATTGGTCCTGAAGTAACCCTAATACCTACACCCAATTCTTCTGCAATAATAAAAGATAATGTTGTTTTGCCAAGCCCAGGCGGACCATAAAATAAGGTGTGGTCTAAAGCCTCTTCTCTTTTTTTGCTTGCTTTGATATAAACATTAAGATTATCTTTAATTTGTTCTTGACCTATAAAGCTTTGCAATTTAGAAGGTCTAATTTTTTGTTCTTCCTGTTTATCTTCTGGAAGTAATTGAGGTATCGCCATGTCGGACATAGTCACGCTATTTATTTTATATAATACGTATAATAGACTTTTTATTAAATACAATATTTGACTAAGTAATAAAGTTAAAAATCAAAATAAAGTTTGAGGATTAAATAGTATTTTTTGTTGATTTATAAAAAACTTACTTTTAAATATCTAAATCAACTTATATATAATTTTATGTCTTTGGAATTAATTAAAAAATTACGTGAACAAACTGGGGCAGGAATGTCGGAATGCCAAAAAGCCGTTAAAGAATCAAATGGAACATATGAAGACGCAGTAAAAATTTTACGTGAAAAAGGTCAGCAAATTGCTAGCAAAAAATCTTCTCGCGCGGCTTCAGAAGGTTTAATTGGATGGGTTGATACAGGCACTGGTATTTTAATTGTAGAGCTGAATTGTGAAACAGATTTTGTTTCAAGGGGAGAAAAATTTCAAGACGCCCTAGAAAAAATTTTGCATGCTGGCAAGAACGATAAATGTTTTAATTCGGAGACACTTTTAAACGCCAATATTGAAGGTCAAGCTGTTAAAAATTTTATTATGGATAATATAGCGGTTATTGGAGAAAATATTAAGCTTGGTAAAGTTCAATATTTAGAATACGCAGATAATTTAGCCGAGGTATATATGCACAATGCTTTAGCCAATAAACCAAATTTAGGAGTTATAATATCGGTAGTAATTGCTAAGGTAAATCAAAAAAACGAAGCTACTAAAGAAATTTGTCGAAAAATAGCTATGCATATTGCTGCTTCTATGCCAATTAGCCTTAGTGTTTTAGATGTAGACCCTAAAAAAATAGAAGAAGAAAAAGCTATTTTAAAAGAACAATTAAAAGATAGCGGCAAACCAGATAATATTTTAGATAAAATGATTGCAGGTAAAATTTCTAAATTTTTAGAAGATATTGTTTTATTAGAGCAAACTTCAATTTTTGATAATTCTTTAAAAATAAAGGATTGGTTAGCAAAAACTTCTAAAGAAGCGGGAGTTGAAATTGAGCCCATTTCATTTGTAAGAATAAAACTTGGAGATTTTGTTTTAGAAAATAACTAATTATTTATAGTGGAAGTCTGCTTGTTTGAACCAGATATTGCAGGCAATGTAGGAAACATTATAAGAACGTGTGCATGTTTTGAAATTGTAAAAATGCATATAATTTTGCCAGCTAGCTTCCCTTTAGATAATAAAGCAATAAAAAAATCGGCAATGGATTATGGTAAGTATGTAGAAATTATCAAACATGACAGTTTTTATAATTTTAAGAGTTTTATCGGTGAAAAAAGAATTATTTTATTAACTATAAAAGCGACTATTAAACATTTTGATTTTAAATATAATAAAGATGATATTTTAATGGTAGGTAGCGAATCTCGGGGAGTAGATAGAGAAATTGCAGATCAGATTAAATATAAAGTAGTAATTCCTATTTATAATCAATGCCGATCATTAAATGTTAGTAATAGTTTAGCAATTGTTGCCAGTGAAGTTATTCGCCAAAATTCATGATAATAAAAATTGGCACAAGGTCTAGCCAACTCGCCTTAACTCAAACAAATATAGTTATAGAAAAAATAGCAAATCTGATGCCTGAATGCACTTTTGAAATAGTAAAAATATCTACAGAAGGAGATAGAAATATCGGTAAAAAAGAAGTAGGTAACGGAGGAGTTAAAGGAATGTTCACTAAAGAAATTGATAATAAATTAATTACCAAAAGTATTGATATTGCGGTTCATTCTTTGAAAGATTTAGCCAGTAAATTGCCAGAACAGCTAGAAATTATTGCCGTTTTAAAACGAGAAGACCCCCGAGATGTTTTTATATCAAATAAAAGCAATTCATTATCTAGCTTACCATTAAATGCTTGCTTGGGAACATCTTCAATTAGAAGAAGACTAATGCTACAAAATTATAGAAAAGATTTAAATGTTATCGATTTTAGAGGAAATATTCAAACCAGGCTTAATAAATTAAAAAATAGCAATTTAAATGGCATTATTTTAGCACTCAGTGGGCTAAAAAGATTAAATTTAGAATCTGAAATTACTGAAATTATTGATGAAAATATTATGATGCCCGCAATTTCTCAAGGGGTAATTGGAGTAGTAGCATTAAAATCTAATACTTATATTGTTGACTTAGTTAAACAAATTAACCATGAATCAACTATGTCGATGATAAAAACCGAACGATCTTTTGCCGTTAAATTAGAAGCAGATTGTAACACACCTTTGGGATGCTTTACAAATATAATTGATAAAAAAATTGATATCAAGGGAGTTTTTATTGACGAAAAAACTAAAAAAATTTATAAAGCTTTTCAAATTGGCTTGGTGGGTCAAGAAGAAGAAACAGGCATTAAACTGGCTGAACAAATTTTAGATAAAATAAAAACTTAATAATCTTTATTAATCCAAAGTTTTTTCATGCATTAGTTTTATCATATTGTCTAGCCCATATAATGCAACAAAAGTGCCAAATCTAGGACCAACTTCTAGACCTAATAATATTTGATATAAAAGCTTAAACCATTCTTTATCATCCAAAGAAGTTAATTTTCCTTGTTGATATGTTAAATTTTGTAAATCATTAGCACTTGTTAATGAAGCATTTTCAAAAGCATTTGCCAACATTTTGATCCATAATTTTTCATCAGCAGAAGGAATTTTATATTTTTTAAATGGTTTTATAAAATCGTTATAATAAACTACCGATTTTTTAACTAATTCGTCAAGAATTTTATTTTTGCCTTTATATAATTCAGAGTTATATTTTTGGATAAATCCCCACATCAAGCTTTCATTTTCTGGGTTACAAGTGGCAGCTAAATTTAATAAAAGTGCAAATGACATATCAACTCCCTCAGGAGGATTTGCTTCATTAACAAAAAAAACTGGGTTATTAATTTGCTCTTCAAGGCTTTGATTTGGGTATTTATTTAAAAAAGTTATATATTCATCAACTGCTTTGGGTATTACATTAAAATAAAGGCATTTAGCAGTTTTAGGCTTTAGATACATATAATAAGCAAGGCTTTCAATATTGGCATATTTTAACCATTGGTCTATACTGATGCCATTACCCTTGGTCTTGGATATTTTGGCTCCTTTCTCATCTTGAAAATGTTCATAAAAATAATTTACGGGAGGCTGGCTACCTAATGCTTTACATATTGACCTATAAACAGGCTCATTAGGAAAATGATCTTTGCCGTAAAGCTCATAATCAACATCTAAAGCTGCCCAACGCATTCCAAAATCACATTTCCATTGCAATTTACACCCTCCTTTTCTAAAATCGATTGTTTTTTCTGTGCCGTTTTGATCCAAATAATGAATTAAAAAAGTTTTAGGGTCAACTTTTAAAACTCCTTTTTCTAAAACTTTACCGCTATCAAGATCAATTGGCATAAAAGGGCTATAGGTTGCTTGGCGTTCTTCGCCCAAAGTTGGCAACATAATATCCATTAAAGCTTGGTAATTTTCTGCACATTTTATTAAATAATCATCAAAAAATCCTTTTTTATAAAGCTCTGTAGCACTAATAAACTCATAGTCAAATCCAAAATTATCTAAAAAAGTTGTTAAACGATTATTCATATAATCGCCATAGCTGGGTTTTTCTTTAAACGGGTCAGGAACTGAAGTTAATGGTAAACCTATATATTTTTTAAGCGAATCAGCATCTGGAACTATATCTGGCACTTTTCTCATGCCGTCCATATCGTCCGATACCACAAATAATTTAGTAGGAATATGAGGAGCTATTTGAGTAAAAGCAAATCTTACAAAGCTAGTTCTAACCATTTCTCCAAAAGTTCCAATATGCGGAAAGCCTGATGGTCCATAACCACCTTCAAAAAGAACATACCCTTTTTTAGGTATTTTACCCTCAATTTTTTCAAGAACTTTTTTTGCTTCTTGTACTGGCCAGCTATTATTTTGCAAAATTACGTCTTTATATTTTTCTAAAAATTGAGGCATAAAAATATTTTATTCAATATGTCTTTATAATTATATAATAATTTTTATTTGCAATTTTAATTATAAAGCCTATGTTTTAAATTGCTTACTGCAAATTTATCTTGACTATTAAGCTTTTAAGTTCTGAATATTTATTTTAAATTTCGGGGCATGTAGCTCAGTTGGTAGAGCAGGTGACTTTTAATCACTTTGTCACTGGTTCGAATCCAGTCATGCCCACCAAATTTATTGCTAATAATTAGCTGTTTATAAAAGGTTCCCCCCTAAAATTTACTACATTATTAAAGCTTTGTGAGCATATTTTTAATGTTTTATTGCAGCCAGCAACAATATTATAATTATCGCCGATATTAATAGTATAATTAGGAACAGTGGCAATTAAAATTCCTTTGGAATCATCTAGTATTCTAAAACTATTACCGTTTGCAAAATTAATTATTCCATTCACGAAATATCCTACTGGTTTAGCGGAATGGCTACCAGTTAATAACCTGCCATTAACTGCGGTAATTTGACCATTAAAAGTAAAAGCTGATTTGTTAATTTGACATTTAGAATCTCCAAATTCTGCTCGACAATTAGGTGAGAAATATTCACCTATTCCACGTTTTAAATTATATGCAATCGGGGCTAGTTTTAAAGTGATATCGTTAGGCTTAAAAGTTGTAGAAATAACATTACCAAGAAAAAAAGAATATATATTAGTAAAATTATTTTGGCTACCAAAACCCAATTCAATAGTCGATCCAAAAAGATTAGGTAAAGAATTAGAAATAATCTTAATAGAATAACTTGTATTATCAGAAGAATTTAAGGTAGCATTAGCTAAAGAAGTAAAATCAAGACCTATATTATAGTTAATATTTTGATAATTAAAAGAGTTTTCTAAGCTTGTAAAGCCTAAAATATTTCCATTTTGTGTTGTAATAGTGGCAATTACAAAAAAATCAATATTATCGCCTTTATTAATTATTACATTTGTCATTTGGTTTTATAAATCAATTATTGAAAAGGATTAATTTCGATTAATTCCAAACCTTGTAAAGAATATTTATTTTTACCTTGATAGCATATGTCTATAGAATCGGTGTTAAATCTCACTGGCACTTCAAACATAAAATCGGCAGTTATTAATATTCCAGTAGCGGGAGGTCTGTTAAACGTTACTAGTCCAGTTGTTGAATCGATAACAAAGCCAGTAGAAGTAGGCACCCCGTTTAAATAAACTTTTACGCTACTAATTATGGGTTTATATATTTTGCGAGAATATGAATATCCTCCAAAAATATATAGTTTTTTTAGCTGAAAAGCCACGGTTGTTCCATCGGCAGTGCCAATTGTAACATTTAATGCCTGATAATCTGACCAATCTTTATATCTAAAACCTACTGCTTTTCCTCTACAAATATTGAATAACGAAATTATATTAGAAACATGATAATCACTTAAAATATTACAATTAATTTTATATGAACATCTGGCTACCATCCAGTTTGACGACCTTAATTCATTTTTGCTACTGCTGGTAGAAATAGTGGTAGAAAAATTAGAACCTCCAATTGCTCCTATTGAAACATTGTCGGGGAAAGAAACTTCAAGAAAATTCATATCATCCAAATTAAATTCATTACCATTTATTTAAATGGATTTTATAATTTAGGAAGCAGTTTTAAGAATATGTTAGGTAGCAAAGGAAATGCCGCTATTAACGAAACTATTATGGCGAGTGTGTTGTTTCATGTTTAATGCAACTAACTCGTTAAAATTAAACGAATTTTAAGTTTTTCTAGGCAGGTTTTTTATTAAAATGCTATTCTGCCCAGCCAACTTTTTTTAAAAATTCATCGTATGTACCTTCAAAAGCAAAGGTTTTACCACCATCAAATATTATAAGTTTTGTAGCAATTTGCCTTAAAAAATATTCATTATGAGTTACCATTATTACCGAACCTGGAAAGTTTTTTATGGCTTCCATTAAAGCCTCGGATGATTCCATATCAAAGTGATTGGTAGGCTCATCTAAAAGCAATATGTTTACCGGAGTAAGAACAATCTTGCCCAACATAACACGGCTTTTTTCTCCTCCCGAAAGCACTCCAATTTTTTTAAATGCCAAATCTCCTTGAAACATCATATTGCCACAAACTCTTCTAACGCTTGTAATATCAAGCTTGGAATCTACTTCTTCTAATTCTTGGCAAATAGTTTTTTCAGGGTTAAGACGCTCAACGTTCATTTGACCAAAATACCCGTAATTAACTTTTTCATTAATATAAACACTGCCTCCTTCATATGGTTTTTCGTTGCCTGCCAAAACTTGTAACAACGTGGATTTTCCATTACCATTTTTACCTATAATACAAATTTTGTCACCATGAATAACATCAAAGCTAAGGTTTTTTATTAACAATTTTTCTGGCTCATATCCAAAAGAAATGTTTTGAATAGACATCATTTTATCTTTACTAATATACGGTAAATAGTTAAATTTAAAGCTAAGACCTTGAATATCGGATAGTTTTATTTTAACTTCTTTTTTATCTAATGATTTTTGCATTGACTGGGCACGACTGGCCAAACTAGCTTTTGAACCAAATTTTTTAATCCATTCTGCCGTTTTTTGTCGTTCTTTATCTTCTCTTATTCGCTGATCTTCATAAATGGTTTCTTCTTTTTCAATTTGTTCCAATATTTTATCTGTTTTGCCAGCTATTTTTTTAAAGCCATTTCTGTGAATAACTAACGTATGACTAATAATACTATCCATAAAACTACGATCATGGGTAATTAAAATTAGTTCGTTTTTCCATTTACGTAAAAAAGAACCTAACCACCTGATAGAATAAATATCTAAATAATTTGTTGGCTCATCCAACAAAAGCATGTCTGGCTCCATCAATAATATTTTGGCTAGGTTAACCTTAATTTGATATCCTCCCGAAAACTTCATAGGGTCTTCGTTAATTTGTTCTTCAGTGAATCCCAGCCCAAGCATTATTTTTTCTCCTTTCCATCCTTCATGCTCTCTTTCTTCAGGTAAAACGCTACAAACTTCTTCAATTGCAGTAGAATAAGTAAAATGAATATGTTGTTCTAAATGACCCATTCTATATCCTTGTGGTATATCAATAGAACCTTCACTGGGATTTATTTTTTTAAGCATCAATTTAAAAAATGTACTTTTTCCACTGCCGTTTTTACCAATTAAACCAATTTTTTCTCCTGCATTTATGATAAAATTAGCTTCTTCAAAAATTGGCTTGCCTGAATAAGCAATGGAAAGATTTTTAATATTAATCATAATTTTTTGAATTTTATTATTTTTAAATAAAAGTATTTTTAAAAGCAAGATTTAAATAAATGCTAAATATATTTGACAATAATTTTTTATTTAGTGGATTTAAAATTATTTAATTTAATCCATTAATCTTTATGGATTATAAAGCACTATTTGAATTTGAAGTTTTAAAATTAAAAAAAGAAAACAGATATCGAATTTTTAAACAAATTAATCGCAATCCTCTTACTTTTCCAATCGCACAAAATGATCAAGGTAAAAATATTACAGTTTGGTGTAGCAACGATTATTTAGGGTTAGGAGTTAATAAAAATGTAGTTCAAGCGACTGCCGAGGCTACATTAAAATATGGGGCTGGTAGCGGAGGAACCCGAAACATTTCTGGCACTAATAGTCCTATCTTTTTATTAGAAAAAAACGTGGCATTGCTTTGCCAGCAAGAATCTGCATTGGTTTTTACATCAGGTTATGTAGCTAACGTAGGAGCCATAAGCGCTATTACCAAAATTATAAAAGATATAATAGTATTTTCAGATGAAAAAAATCATGCTTCAATTATTGCGGGAATTAAAATAAATTCGGTAACCAAACATATTTTTCGTCATAACGATATTGCGCATTTAAAAGAATTAATAGCTCAGTATCCGCTAGAAACTCCAAAAATTATTATTTTTGAAGGAGTTTATTCTATGGATGGAACAATATCAGACGTAAATGCCATTTGCCAAATAGCTAAACAATATAATGCCTTAACATATATTGACGAAGTGCATGCAGTTGGGCTTTATGGCGAGCGTGGCGCAGGAATTGTTAATTTATGTAACGCTGAAAATAAAATTGATATTATTCAAGGTAATTTCGCTAAAGGTTTAGGAGTAATTGGAGGATATATTGCTGGTAAATCAGGCATTATTGATGCTATTCGCTGTATATGTAGCGATTTTATTTTTACTACTTCTTTGCCTCCTGCACTTTGTGTGGCTGCCAGCAAATCGATAGAAATTGTAATGTCGGAAGAAGGCAAAATTTTACGTCAAACACACCAACAAGTTGTAAATAAAACTAAAAATGCTATTGCCAAAAAAGGGTTAAATATTATGCCAAGTTCTTCTCATATTATTCCTATTATGATAGCAAATGCCCAAGTCGCTGAGCAAATATCTTATAATTTATACAACAAACATAATATTTATGTGCAAAATATTAATTATCCTACCGTGCCTAAAGGTCAAGAAAGGCTTCGCATAACCCCTACCCCTTGGCATAGCGACAAAATGATAGATAACTTAGCCGAGGCTTTGTTTATTGAAAATAAAACATAATTATATCTATAAATAATAAACGAAATATTTACTGCTTGCTTTTAATTACGCATAGCAAAAAGCATTGTTGTTAATTTTTTTTGTAATGATAAAAATCGGTATTTTAGGCTCAAATGGTCAAATGGCTCAAGCTTTAAAAGAACTTATATTATCTCAAAATGATTGCGAGCTATCTGGTTTTTATGGCAAAGGTGAATCGTCAGTAAAAAACATGCAAGAATTATGTCAAATTAGCGACGCAATTATTGATTTCACTAACCCTGAAATTACCATGCAATGCTTGGAGTATTTAAAAAATAAAATCTTTGTTTGTGGAACTACAGGTTTTAACGACACCCAAATAAATTTGATTAAAAAATGTGGCGAAAATGCGAAAGTTTTTCTTTCAAGTAACATGTCTATCGGGGTAGCAATAATACAGCATGCTCTCAAAAATATTGTGCCTTTACTTGATGATTTTGATGTTGAAATTATTGAAAAACATCATAATAAAAAAATTGATAGCCCTTCTGGCACTGCTTTAAGCATTGGTAAAAATATTGCCAATATAAAAAAAATAAATTTTGATAAGCATGCAGTTTATAATCGTATTGGTCAAAGAAAACCGAATGAAATAGGGTTTGCTAGCATAAGGGGTGGAACAGTTATAGGAGAGCATACTGTAGCTTTTTTAGGGGAAAATGAAAGCATCGAAATAACTCATAAAGCTGAAAATAGAAAAATTTTTGCTTTAGGGGCGATTAAAATTGCTAAAATTTTATACAATAAACCAAATAATGGCTTTTTTGAAATGGATCAAATTATAAATTCGCTTATTTTATGAAATTATTTTTTTTAGTAATTATTATTTTATCGTCGTGTGCTAATTATAACATAAAAAAATTTTCTTTTTATACAAATACAATCATTGATAAAGTTGATCCTTATCCTACTAAAGAAGAATTAAAAGAAAAAATTGGAGTTGTTGTAGTAATAGACGATAATACCAATGTAAATGTTATAAATTTCAATCAAAAGCAAATTGCTTCTTCTAATTTGCAAGAATTGTTAGATAATTTAAAAAGTGTAAATGTTTTAGACAGAGGAATCTTAAAAAGCATAAAAGAAGAGGTAATTTTTTCAGAAATTAAAAGTGGCAAATCACGTCAAGAAAACAAAGATGCCGACTTAGTATTTTTAGTAAAAATGAACAGTTTAATTTTTTCAAGCCAATATGATGCAAGAACGGGCGCTAAAATTGGTTATGAAGCCAGCAAGATAGCTTTGATGGTTGGGGCAATGGTAGCCTCTCAGGGAAGAGGAATATTTATTGATGCAGGGGGAAATCCAGTATCAGGAGAATATAATTATATAGCAAATTTTAGTGGAGAAATATCAGTTATTGAATTACCTTCGGGCAATGTTATTTCTAAAATTCCTATTCAATCTAGCATAGAAAGCACTGAATCAGCTTATGATAGAATTGCAGGAAGACCAAAAGAAGTTGACCCAAAATTGATGGAGGAAGCAATAACCAAGGCAATTAGCGATGCGATGCCTAAAATATCTAAAGTAGTGCCAGCAGTAGGTCATATTATACAAAGATCAGACTATTTACCCAATGAAGCAACGTTATTTAAAGCAACCTTTGGAAGTAGCGACGGGATTAAAATAGGAGATAAAGTAATTTTACAACGTAAAAAATATGAAATTAATCCATTAAATGATGAAAAAAATATGCTAATAAATAGTATTTTTATTGGAAATATAATTGCTAATGAATTTGGCGAAAATTTTTGTTGGATAAAAGTTACAGACAAAGCATTGGCTTCTACCATTAAAGTAGCCGAAAAAGTTATGGTTTATACCAAACCTTCTAAAAAAGATGATGAATAAACATAGAATTGCAAAGCTAGTTTATCAAAGCAAACATCGGGGATGTAAGGAAAACGATATTTTATTGAGTAAATTTGCAGATAAAATTTTTTCTCTTTCTTCTAGTGAATTGGATTTATACGAATATTTTTTAAACGAATCAGATTCTGATATATATCAGTGGATTTGTAATGCATTAAATGCCCCCGATAAATACAAAAAAATTATTGAAAAAATCAAGCAATATTAGCCTTGATTAATATTTTTTATTGCATTTAAAATAAGTAATATTGTTTTATATAGAATTTATGCAAATTATTAAAATGCCTAATTTATCGGCAATTAAACATGGCTTTATAACAGGATTAAATATTTCTTTTAAAGTAAACGACGATCCAGATTTGGTTAATAAAAATAGGATACAAATTGCCAAAGCAGTTGACCAAGAAATTATTATGTTAAATCAAGATCATACAGAAACAATAATTGAAGTAACTGAAAAAAATAAGTCACATTTATTGTTAGGATATAAAAATATTGACTATACAATGGGAGACGGACTTTTTACTAAATTAACCAATACGGCTATTTCTATGTATTCAGGGGATTGCGCGGTTGTTTTTTTATATGCCCCTGATATTAAAGCGATTGGCATTTTGCATAGCGGATGGAGAGGTAGCTTGGGCAAACTTAATGAAAATATGATAGAAAAATTTATTGCTAATAAGGCTGATTTATCAAAATTAATGGTAGCGATTGGACCTAGTATTTCTGCCAAAAGTTATGAAATTGGCAAAGATTTTTATAAAAATTTTATCAACCACGATCCTGACTCCTCTAATTTTTTTATTGATGAAAAATATTATAATAATGCTGGTTACATAGCTAGCAAATATAAAAAATATGGCATAAATAATATTTATATAAATTTGCAAGACACTTATAGCGATGAAAATTTATTTTCTTATAGATATTATCAGCATTTTGGCAAAAAAAATGGCAGAATGATAGGTTTTATTTCAATGTAGTAAATAATGTGGATCAATCTTAATAAAATCAAAATTGTAGCTCATTTAACACGCCATTATGCTTATGAAGTATCGGATTTTCAAGAAATATTTATTATTATTAAAGCTAAAATAATCGCAAATAATCCCAAGCAACTCCATGAAACTTTGGATTATGATAAGTTAGAAAAAAATATAATAAAATTTATAAAATCCCAGCAATTTAAACTAATAGAAGAAATTGCCAATCAAATTGCAGATATAGTACTAATTGAAAAAATTGTAATAGAAGTAAAAGTAGAAGTTGGCAAACTTAATATTATGAGTGTCGATAGCGCTACGGTAGAAATATCTAAAAATAAAAATATTGTAGTTTTAGCATTAGGGAGCAATAAAGGAGATAAAATTTTAAATTTAAAAAATGGAGTTCAAAATCTAAAAAAAATAACTGATATTATTGATATATCTTCAGTTTACGAATCCAAAGCTTTATTGATTGAAAACTCACCAACCGAATGGAATGTGCCATTTTTTAATATAGTTTTAAAAGGTTATACTAATTTTTCTCCAATAGAAATATTAACTGAATGTCAAAAAATAGAAATTGATAGACATCAAGAAAAATGGGCGCCTCGGGGGCTGGATATAGATATAATTTTTTATAATAATATTACAATGGTTACTCCAAATCTTGTAATTCCTCATACTGAATATCAAAAGCGAGATTTTGTTTTAGTACCATTGACCGAAATAAATAAAGATATAATTTTTAACAAGCCCCATAATCTTAAATTAGTATATGACAAAAGTATTTGGAATAGTTAATATAACTCCTGACTCAAATAGCGGAGATGGAACCTTTGATATGGATGTAATATTAAATTATGTTAAAAAAACTGCCAAGCTAGGGCTTTATGGTGTGGATGTTGGCGCCGTTGCGTCTAATTACCATCTAAAAGAAATGTCGGTTAGTAAAGAAATGGATAGACTAGAAAATAGATTACCAGAAATTATTAAACTAGCTCATAATCTAAATTTAAAAGTTTCTCTAGATAGCTTTACTCCTGAAGTAATCGAATTTGGCTTAGAAAACGGCATTGATTATATTAATGATATAACGGGTTTTAGAAATTCCAAAATAGTAGATTTAGCGGTAAAATGTAAAAATGTTAAATGTGTTGTAATGCATAGTATTTCAGTACCTGCCGTTAAAGGCGAGATACCCGAAACTGTAGACATAGTAAAGTTTATTATAGATTGGGCTAAAGAGAGAATTGACTCTTTGAGAGAATTAAAAGAAAGACTAATTATAGACATAGGAATCGGTTTTAGTAAAAGCGGTGCTCAAGATTTTAAGTTAATAAATAATATGAAAAAAATAAAAGAATCAATTGACGTTCCAATTTATATTGGGCATTCAAGAAAATTTTTTTTACATAACAATATAATTACCGACGTGGTACAAAAAGATTTATTAACGGCAATTATAACCCAAGAATTAATTAAAAATAAATGTGATTATTTAAGATTACATAATTTAGAATATGCTAATTTAAATTTAATTTTAGCAGATAAATTACACAAGTCTGATAATGATTGATTGACAATTAAAATTTTTTCTTACATCTGCAAATTTAAGGGCGATTAGCTCAGTTGGTAGAGCGCTTCGTTTACACCGAAGTGGTCGGCGGTTCGAGCCCGTCATCGCCCACCAAAATTACATTATTATTAATCTGTATTCATGATTAAAAATTTTTTTGTATTATTTTCATGCTTTTTGATTTTTTCATGTCAAAAATACAAATCTAATGTTTATTCCCCCAAGGAAACTGTAAAATATCGATATAATAGCATTCCTTCAATTTTACCCACTAATGCAATAAATCCTAAAACAGGTCTTTTTTCAGTAAATGAACTCAAAGTTGGCTTATTGTTACCCATGACTGGCGAAAAAAAAGAAATAGGAAGGCAAATCTTTGATGCAATAACAATGGCTATTCAAGATTTAAAAGCAGATAATATAAAATTATTTATATTTGATACTGCCAACGATTCTTTTAAAACCCAAATAGCTGCCAAGCAAGCAATATCAATTGGTGCCAATATAATTATAGGTCCAGTTTTTAGTAGCGAGACTAAAGCGGCTAAACAAATTATAGAACCATTTAGAATCCCGATGATATCCCTTTCTAATAATGTTGTCCTTGCCTCACCTACAACATATATTTTTGGAGTATCTCCTGATAATTTAGTAAAAACTTCTTTTGATTATTTGTCTCAATTGGGCAAAAAAAATATTGGCGTATTATTAGCTAATACTAAAAATGGCTTTATCCTCGGTAAATATTTAAGTAGAATAGCTCAATTATCTAAAATAAATATAATGTCTACCGAATATTATCCATCGGGTAATGCAATGGGAATTAATAACAGCGTTCATAAATTAATGAGTAAAAAATCGTTATATTATTTAATAGATAAACAAGGTAATGAATATTTGGATACAATAAATAATAAAAAAAAATCTAAAACAGAAGATATGCATATTCAAAGACGTTTAGAGCATATGAACGCAATTTATTTAGATGCCACCGATAAAGATTTATATAAAATTATTGCCGAAATAAAAAGAAAAATAATAGATGAAAATATAATGATTATAGCAGATCAAAGTATAACCGATGATACAACCATTCTTAGAAATCCATTATCAGAAAATATATTTTTTGTGACTACCGCTGCCCCATATATTTATGATTTTAATGTTAATTTTGAAAATATTTTTCATTATACTCCTTTACGTATTACTGCTTTAGCTTATGACGCTTTTTGCACCGTAGTAACTGTTAGCAATAAATATAATGATAAAAAATCATTTAAACAGCTAAGTAATGATTTAGGTTTTAGTGGAATTTATGGAGATTTTAGATTTAAAAGTAATGGCTTAGTAGAACGTAAATATTATGTAGAACGAATTCATAAAAAAACAGTTCAAATGGTAGAAAAAATCAATATTTTCATGTAAATGTTTGATTTAGCCCATAACACATATCATGATAATGCTTTGCAACAAAAATATGTTGCCAATAAATTATTTAATTTTATTAATAATAATATAAAATTACCAGAAAATATTATCGATATTGGTTGTGGAACGGGCTTTTTAGGAGAAAAATTCTTAGAAATCAATAAAAAGGTTTGCTTTAGTGATATCTCTTTACAAATGATTAATGAATGTAAAAAACGTTTTTTAAATTACCCTAATGCAGATTTTAAATTATTAAATTTTGATGATTACGAAGCTTTAAAAAAAAATCTTTCAACGGAAACTTTGGTTATTTCTAATATGAGCCTCCAATGGGCTAAAAATTTTTTTAAAAGTTGCAATAATATAATAGAAAATAGTAGTGCTTTTGCTTTTTCAATACCAATTAAAGGCAGTCTTAATGAGTGGTATCAATTATTACGGCAATACAATATATCTTTTAATGGTTTTAATTTTATTGATCCCCAGGAAGTATTCTCGTTTTTTGAAAATAGAAATATAAAATATGAAGTATTGGATACTTCGTTAAAATTTAGCAATATTACACAACTTGTAAAAAATTTTAGAAACACTGGAGTTAATTGTAAGCTTTTGACAAATTCAAAAAATATAAAAAAATTGCTTAAATATAGAAATCCAGTTAATTGCAATTACAAGGTTTTAAATTGCATTATATCTATTTAACTATTTCAATTCCTGAAAAAAAGAACGATATTTCTTTAGCGGCATTTTCTAGAGAATCAGACCCATGTACGCTATTTTCTGCTACCGAAAGAGCATATTTAGCTCTAATTGTATTCGGCGTAGCTTCTTTAGGATTAGTAGCCCCTATAATTTCTCTATATTTGGCAACTGCATTTTCTCCTTGCAAAATTTGCACTAAAACTGGCAGAGCGCTCATTTGCTCAACTAATTCCCCAAAAAATGGTCTTGCATTGTGCACGGCATAAAAACTTTCAGCTTGTTTTTTTGTCAAATGGATCATTTTTTGAGCAATAATAATCAAACCTTCATTTTCGATCTCGGTATTAATTTTTCCTGTAATATTTCGCACTAATGCGTCTGGCTTTAAAATAGATAGAGTGCGTTCTGTTGTCATATAATTTTTTTTAGCTGTTTGTTAAGTAAACTTACATTAAATTTAGTTGTCAATATTTTTTACTAGATACGTGCTTTTACTTAAGCGGGCTAATAATCTTTACTAACCCGCTTAAATATTATTTTTTTAAAGGATGATTAATGTTAGAAGGGTCAGGAGGGGTATCATTATGATGCTTATGCTCTCTCTTTTCTAATACATGCTCATATTCTGGATTGGGTTTTTTATGATTTTCATAATTATCTTCATCATAATTTTCTTTATCATTATCATTTTTTTTGTTGTCTTCTAAAGGATGATGATTTTTATCATGATGCTCATTATGTTTATCACTATAGTTATGATCTTCTTCCTTATGACCAGTATGATGAGCGTGTTTGTTTTCCTTACTTTTATTGGCGCTTGTAGTCATATATTTTATAATTAATTTTTTATTAATAAATGGTTTCAATATAATTAAATATTGTATTTTTTAAAAATATTTTTCATACACAAAAAGATTAATTTTTTTAATTTAAGTATTCAATAAAGCAATATTCAAGATCTTTTTTTAATTATAAAAATAACACTACATGAAATAATAAAAGCTGGTAAAAGTTCGTAAGGAAAAATTTTATAATTAGCAAAAAAAATCGACG
>JANYEN010000030.1 GCA_025363115.1 Alphaproteobacteria bacterium
ATATCTTTTATATCGTGACGAGGTTTTATTTCAGGAAAATTAGCAAAACAAAAATCCATTAAAGAACTTTTAAAAATTTATAAAGTAAAATATGAAAAGTTTAGCTATAGCCAGTTTGTTTATGGCAAATATATCAATTACTCCAGTCGCACAAATAAAACAAATGCGCGATTATGCAAATAAAATGGGATTTGAAATAGTTTTTAAATCAGAGCTAAACAATAATTATCATAAAACACTTGATGAACTAAATAAAGCTGATATTTTTATTGGCGATTTAACACCTTTTTTGAGCATTGAACCTGAATCCGATATAACTTTTTTGCTTGGCTTGGCAACGGCTAAAGAAAAGCCAGTGTTTAATTATATGAATGTCAATGAACCATTTTATGCTAGGCATAAATTTTGGAATAACGAAGAATTTAAAAAAGTTGGCATTTTGGAATTTGACAAATTAGGTAATAGAATTGAAAATATGGGTAAAAACCAAGATAAGCGAGAGCTAATTATTTATGATAAAAATGATATTTTATTTTGCGACCCCGATAATCAAAATAATTTAATGCTTGAAGGTCCTTCAATAATGACAAATAGCTTTGTTTTAACTCCTGATATTATTGGCAGAGAAATTAATAAAAATGAAATTTATAGTAACATAGAAGTATTTAAAGCTACCATTGATGTTATTAGACAAAGAGTAAAACTTGGGCAACTTGGAGTGCATAAATTTGCAAAAGAGCAATCCGCAATTAAGCAATCTTTTTATATTGCTGGTCCCGATGTGTTTTTCACTAACTTAAATGAAAACTTTGAAAAAAAGAAAAATATTATGAAAGATTTTGGATTAATTGGAATTCCTCCCACTGAAAATCAACTTGATTTTGAAAAAATGCAATCGTGGAAAAGAAAAAATGGCAATAATTTTAATATGAGAAAAGAAATTTATATGGCTGATGTTCAAACTATGCATAATACTGCTGGAGGAACTTTTAATTTTACCCCATTTCAGGGAGTTTTTGCGGATTCTGGAACTATATTTGAATTTGGATACACAACTGGACTTAAAAAACCATTTGTGGTTTATAGTAATGATCCTCGTAATATAAATACTAGAATTAAAGAATGGGGTGATAATTTTGGTGCTAAACAGGCAATTGATTTAAAAATATATAGTCAAAATATACGTTATGGTAATTTAATAGATTCTGCAATTTTAAATAATAACGTTTCTTTGGATAATGTAATAAATTACAGAGATTTTAGCGAAATATATAATAAATCTAACAAGCAGGAATATTTTACAAATACGCAAGCTTTTGAAAAAGCAATAAGTGAACTTTCAGCACAAAAATAAAACTTGAAAAAACTATTTTATCAAAAAGTTATTGACTATTATTTAAAAAATCGATTATTTTATATATACAAATTATCAAATATATTTAGAGAATTAATAAAAATTATTTAATTAGCATTATGGATTTGAAACTTGAAGAAACTGCTCCCAATTTTAAACTTGCAGACGAAAATGGAAAAATAGTTAGTCTTTCTGATTATAAAGGTAAAAATGTGGTTTTATATTTTTATCCAAAAGATAATACCCCTGGTTGCACTTTAGAAGCTCAGGATTTTTCTAAAATGATTTCAGATTTTCACGATAATAACGCAATAGTTATTGGAATATCAAAAGATACTTCAAGTTGCCACAGAAGCTTTATTGATACTTATGATTTAAAAGTGATATTATTGGCTGACGTTGATGGTCAAGTATGTGAAGAATATGGAGTAATGGGAGTTAAAAAAATGTTTAGTAAAGAATATCACGGCATTAATAGAATGACTTTTTTGATTGATTCAGCAGGAAAAATAGCTTATATTTGGTCTAAGGTAAGCGTGAATAATCATGCTACTGAAGTTTTAGAAAAAATTAAAAGTTTGTCAAACAGAGTAAGTTAAGATGCCTTTGAAATAAATTTCTTGACAATTAATTAAAGCCAATGTTTTTGATTTTAATACATTTTACATAACCTTAATTAATTATATGTTTGCGGTAGTTGCCTTTGGTGGAAAGCAATATAAATTTGAGCCAAATTTTATATCTGAAGTAGAAAAAATAGAAGGCAAAGTAGGCGATGTAGTTACTTTTGAAAATGTGATTTTTATAGTAAATGATGATGAATCGATAACAGAAAGTAAAACAGCTGTAGTTTCTGGAATTATTGCAAGACAATTTAAATGTAAAAAAATTAGGGTTTTTAAAAAACGCCAAAGAACATCTGGTTTTGAAAAATCTCAAGGACACAGACAGGCAAACACTGGAATACTTATTAAAGAAATTAAATTTAATTAATTTATGGCTAGTAAAAAAGCAGGAGGCAGTTCAAATAATGGTAGAGATTCCGCTGGTCGTAGATTGGGCTTAAAAAAATTTGGTGGTGAAAAAATTACGGTTGGTCAAATTATACTTCGTCAGCGAGGCACAAAATATAAAACAGGTCGCAACGTTTTTATTGGCAAAGATCACACTATCCATGCAGCTATCGATGGCATTGTTGGCTTCCATAAAATTGCTGGCAATAGAATGGCTGTAGACGTTATAGCTATTGACGCAATTTAATAAAATTGCAAAATGTTTGCAATTGATAAAATAAAAAAAATTTTATTTGATGCAACCCCTAAACCAGAAGACTTTGATTTCAAAAAAATCATCGTTAGTCTACCCCCAGAAGAACTTAGAAACAATTTTGATATAGCAACAAATTTGCCAATGGTTTTAGCCAAAAGCTTTGGTAAAAATCCTATAGACATTGCTAATGATTTGGCAAATAAAATTAAATCTTATGTTGAATTTGCCCAAGTTGCAAAGCCAGGCTTTATTAATATAAAAATGCCACAATTGTTTTGGGAAGAAGAAATAATGACTATTTTGGAAGAAGAAAAACAAGGCAAAGAATATGAGCGAATATTAGATAAAATTGAAAAAAACCCTGACTTGCAAAAAAAATTAGGTTATGGATTTGAAAATATTGGGCAGGGCGAAAAAATAAACGTTGAATTTGTTTCGTGTAACCCGACAGGACCCATGCATATTGGACATGTTAGAGGAGCAATTTATGGCGACGTGTTATGTAGTTTACTTGAAAAATCAGGTTTTGATGTGACTCGCGAATTTTATATAAACGACGCTGGTGGGCAGATTGATACTTTGTATAAGTCGTCTTCTTTTAGATATCAGCAATGGAAAAAAAATGATTTTAGCGAACCAATGCCATCTGGTTTATATGAGGGGGAATATTTAATTGATGAAATAAAAACTACCTGGGGTCTAGCATTAAAAGATATGGAGGAGAGAATTAAACTAGGCGATACAAGAGATCTGCTAGTAAACACAATGTTTCTTCCTAAAAACGGATATAGTGTGGGACCTGCTTTTACAATGGAAGAGAATATAAAAAATATTGGCATGATGGCTATGATGAATCTAATTACTGGAAATTTGACTGATCTTAAAGTTGGGCATAACAAGTTTACATTTGAAACAGATGTAATAAAAAATGAAAGAGTAAGTCAAGCATTTAATGAATTAAAAAGTAAAAATTTAATTGAAAAAAAAATATTAGAAGCGCCAAAAGGAAAGTTGCTAGAAGATTGGGAAGAGAGAGAACAGGAAGTTTTTTTATCGACTACATATGGAGATGATGTTGACCGACCATTAAAAAAAAGTGACGGTAGTTACACATATTTTGCTGGCGATGTTGGGTATCATTACGATAAATTACAGCGAGGGTTTAAAAAAATGGTGCTGGTTTTGGGTAGCGACCACAAAGGATATAAAAAGCGGATTATGGCAGCAGTAAATGCTTTGAGCGATGGTCAAGCAGAAATTGAAGTAAAACTATGCGAAATGGTTAATTTTTTAAAAAATGGCGAGCCAGTTAAAATGTCTAAACGGGCAGGAAATTTTTTATTGGCATCGGATGTTTTGCAAGAAGTTGATGTTGATATTATCAGATTTATGATGTTAACTCGTAAAAATGACACAATTTTAAATTTTGATTTTGAAAAAGTCAAAGAGCAATCAAAAGATAACCCTGTTTTTTATGTTCAATATGCCCATGCACGGTGTTGTTCGATAATTGCTAAGGCTAATGAAAAATTTGGCAATATTCAACCTCAAACACCAGATTTAACCGATAATAATTTGAGGCAATTAGTAATAAATTTGGCTAATTATCCGCAAATTATAAAAACTGCAGTTAGCAAATATGAACCTCATTTATTAATGTTTTATATTATTGATATTGCCTCAAAATTTCATTCTATTTGGAATAATGGGCTAAGATTTGTCGACGAAAATGATATAAAAAAAACTGGTCAAAATTTATCGGTGATTTTAGCTGTAAAAAGCATAATTGGATCTACTTTAAATGTTTGTAATATTGAGCCACTAGATAAAATGTAAATAATGTAAATTATGGATTTACAAGCTAATCAAGATATAATTGATGATTTATTACAAAAATTTGAGTCAAAAACACTTTACTCTTCAATATTATTTGTGGGTAGCCGTGGAATTGGTAAGGCAACTTTAATAAAAGAATTAATAAAAAAAATCATCAAAAAAGAATCTACTTTTATTGAACAAGGGTTGCAAATAAAAATGCTTGAAAATCATAGCCATCCCGATGTTTTTAATTTTGGAAATCGTGATATTGAAGATGAAAAAATGACGGTGGAAGGTGTCCGAAAAGTTATAGATTTTACTAACACATTACCTTCAATTTTATCTGCCAAATTTATTATAATAGATTCTATAAACGAAATGAATAATGAATCATGTAATGCAATATTAAAAATATTAGAAGAACCTAGACCAAATGTTTATTTTTTTATAATTTGTCATAATTTATCAACTGTAATTAAAACAGTTGTTTCTCGTTGCATAAAAGTTAATATACCTACCCCAAATTATGATAATGCTGTTAAAATATTGTCTTTAATGAACAATAATCATTTAAATGAAATTCCTAAATATGTTTTTCTTTCGCAAAATAGTCCTGGAGAAGCATTATTTTTAATGGAAAAAGCGGGAATGGAAATTTATAAGCAATTTTGCCTAGATGTTGTTAATAAAACTACCAATTCGGCTAAAATAATTATTAAAATTAGTCCACACGAAATAGAAAAAATAATAATTATTTTTGTAACTAGAATTTATAATTTAATTCTAGACTTTGGATTTAAAAAACAAGAAATACTTGCATTAACGGAAGAAAAACAAATTATAAATATTATACAAAAATCTAACAATATAGAATATGTTATTAATAATTTTTCAAGAATATTGCAAATTATTCGCAATATAACTATACTTAATAATAATCATATGCTTTCGTGGCATCAGGTTTTGTTATTATTAAACTTATAATATTTTATGTTTAGGTATTTTTTTCAAGATTTTAAAGCCAGTATAAATGTTTTTTTTATTTCTATTCCCTTGTGTTTAGGCGTAGCAGTTGCGGCAAATGCTCCAGTTCAAGCTGGTATTATCTCTGGTATTATCGGGGGTATCGTTGTTGGATTATGTAGCGGGTCTCATGTTAATGTTAGTGGACCCTCACCAGCCATGATTGCAACTATTTACTCAGCAATGCTACATTTTAAGGATTATAGAATATTTTTGTGTGCACTATTTTTATCTGGTATTATACAAATTATAATAGGTATAATAAAACTAGGTCGATTTGGTAGATATGTTCCCTTAAATGTAATTAACGGCCTATTGTTTGCAGTAGGAGCAATTTTAATTTTTAACCAATTCCCAGTATTAATTGGATATAGCACAGTTTCAACTGGAGATTTTGACTTTTTTAAAACCAACAGCAATGATAATACTTTAAAAATTTTATATCATGCCATATCTCATCTTGATTTAGCTTGTACAATTATTGGATTTATATCTATTTTAATAGTATTATTTTATGATAAAATAAGTAAAAAATTTAAAACGCAAAATATTGGATCTTTAATAGTAGTAATATTTGGCATTGTTTCTGTTATTGTATTAAATTATATTGGAGATAATTTTTCTACATTACCACTAACTGATAAACAATTAGTTCAGTTACCAGTATTTACTAGCTCTATATCTGGCAGATTTTTTGATTTAATTATGCATCCTAATTTTAGTTATCTTTGTAGGCTAGATGTGTTGTATATAGCTGTCATAATAGGGCTGATAGGCTCGGTAGAGTCTATTTTATCTACAGAAGCAGGAGATAAATTGGATAAAGAAAAAAGACATACTTCTTTAAACAGAGAATTACTTGCACAAGGGGCAGGCAATGTAGTTGCTGGATTACTTGGTGGAATTCCTATAACAGCTTTAGTTCTTAGAACATCAGTTAATATTAATGCAGGCGCTAAAACCAAATCTTCTGCTATAATTAATGGATTTTTATTATTTTTAGCAGTATTATTAATTCCTAATATTTTAAATCAAGTACCTTTAGCTGCATTAGCAGCAGTTCTCATTATGTCTGGCATAAAACTTATAATACAAGTTGATTTAAAAAAAATATATAAACGTGGACATAGCTCTTTTATACCATTTGGCATTACAGTTGCTACTATATTTTTTACTAATTTATTAGAAGGAGTTTTGTTTGGTTTAATAGCATCTGCATTTTTTGTTCTTAAAAGTCATCAAAAAAATCCTTTTAAATCTATGTATGATAAATATAGTGTTGACGAAGCTATTAGAATTAAATTGCCAAGACAAGTTTCTTTTTTAAATAAAATCACATTTGTTGATTTAATAAAATCGATACCCGCAAATTCCACTGTTATGATTGATGCAGAAGAATGTCAATACATTGATTATGATATTTTAGATATTATTAAAGATTTTAACGATTTTTATGCGCCTAATCATAATATCAAAGTTACGTTAAATGGATTTTTAGAAAAATATGAAATTAAAAATTCTCCTTTTATAGCAACAATTACTAAAGAACAGCAAGAAAAAATGACCCCTGACCAAGTTTTAGAATGGATGATTGCTGGAAATAAAAGATTTATTAATGGTGAGCATATTTATCATAGTATAATAAAACAAAGGCAAAGCACCGCAACACAAGGACAACATCCAATGGCAGTTATTTTAAGTTGCATTGATTCGCGTTCGGCACCTGAGTTAATTTTTGACTTAGGCATAGGCGACGCAGTTAGCATTAGAATTGCAGGCAATATTGTTAATGAAGATATTATCAGTAGTATAGAATTTTCTTGTAAAGAGCTAGGCACTAAGCTAATTGTTGTTTTAGGGCATACTGCCTGCGGAGCAATAAATGCAGTTTGCGATGGGTATTCTAAAAATGTTGCCAGAAGCATATTAGATAAAATAAACCCTATTGTTGCAAAGGTTAAAGATTATATACCTAAAAATATTTTAGGAGAAGAGGTTATTAAAATGAACGTTATCAATTCTACTAATTTAATTGAAAAAAGTGCAATTATTAAAGAAATGATCGATTCTAAAGAAATAAAAATTGTGTCAGCAGTATACAACATTGCTACGGGAGTTGTAGAATTTATATAAATTATTTTGAAAATGATAAAATTAATGATGAGTTTTTAAAAACTGGAATACCTAACAAAAATGTCTATGCAAAATATTCCTCAACACGATAAGCCTATGACCCTTGGTAGTCATTTACAGGAGTTTAAAACACGAGTTATTTATTGTTGCATATTTTTTGTTATTTGTTTTGGCTTTAGTTATTATTTTTCAGAAAATATTTTATATTTTATAGCCCAGCCTTTATTAAAAATAATTGGCAATAGAATGATATACACCTCAATAACTGAACCGTTTTTTGTTTATATAAAAATTGCTGGTTTAACTGCATTGGCTTTGGCTATTCCTTTTTTGATGATCCAAATATATTTATTTATTTCTCCTGCCTTACATTATAATGAAAAAAAATGGATCGCTGGAACTGGCATTGTTTTTGTATCGATGTTTGTAATAGGAATGAGTTTAATGTATTATGCTATTTTACCTATCGGTATAAAATTTTTAATGACATATAATAAAGCTCAATCTTTAATTTTGCAATTGCAAGCCAAGTTAAGCGACTATATTGAAATGATTTTTCAGTTATCAATTGGATTCGGTTTAGCATTTGAGTTACCTGTTTTATTAGTTATATTGGCAAAAATTGGCATTATAAGTTATCGTCATTTGCAAAAATTTCGTAGATTGGCAGTGGTTTTAATTTTTATAATAGCGGCTGTTGTAACTCCTCCAGATGTTTTAAGCCAGGTAATTTTAGGCGTGATAATGATGGCATTTTATGAAATAACTATTTTAATTTGTAAATATATACAGCCAAATTAATTAGCATATAATAAATAGTTGATTTTAAAATATTAAATAAATTAAATGCAGACAGTAGGTAAATAATTAAATATAAAATGATTAACAAAGTTATATTATTAGGTAATCTTGGGCAAGATCCTGACGTAAAAATGTTGCCAAATGGTAACAAAGTAGTCAATTTATCAATAGCAACAACCGATTCTTGGAAAGATAAAGAAGGCATAAGACAAACAAAAACCGAATGGCATAGAGTGGTGATATTTAACGAAAATTTAATCAAAATTATAGAGACCAATCTGCACAAAGGTAGTCAAGTTTATTTGGAAGGTTCTTTAAGAACCAGAAAATATGTTGATGGTTCGGGTGTAGAGAAAAAATCTACCGAAATTGTTATTCAAGGTTATCAAGATACAATTAAAATGCTGGGTGCAAAAAATGGCGAAAGCTCTAACGCTTTATCAAATCAAAATGAAGGTAGTGATAATAATTATAGCGGAAATAAATCTTCTGCTTCCGATGATGACATGGATGACGAAATTCCATTTTAATAAATTTAAGGCAATGATTGGTTGCTATCATATATGTCAGTTATTAATGTATTAAGTAAATTAGAAAATTTTTGCTATAAAAATGAAAAACGCACGTTAATTTGTGCTTTTGTAAGTGGCTTAATGGCATTGTTTGTGTCACCTCCGTTTTTTTCTTATCTACTTTTATTGATTCAGTTTAGTTTTTTAGCTGATATTTTATATAAAGCTTCCAATCTAAAATCTCGAATACTTAGGCTTATATCTTTTTCTTTTGGATACCATCTGGCAATTTTTCATTGGATGTTATGGGCTTTAACGGTAGACGTTAGCTTTTATTGGATGATACCATTTGCTGCTATTTTTATTTGTGGGTTAGCCACTGCAATGCTTTTATTTGCTGCTATTTTTTATTTAATATTGTCTAAACGTTTAAATTCTCCATGGTTTCATTATTTTGGAATATCTTTATTTTGGACTTTTTTTGAAATAATAAAAGGATATTTTCCTTTTGGAGGGCTGCCTTGGCAAGGTATAGGAATGATTTTTGCCGCCAATGATTATATCATTCAAATTGCTTATTACATCGGGATATTGGGATGCAATATTTTATCTATTTTGTTAGCTTTATTGCCCTTTACATTCGCAAGAGCAAAATTTGGTGTTATAGCAAGCTTTAGTGGTTTAATTTGCTGTATTTATTTGATAATTTTGGGTTATTATAGAATTAATATTAAACAAAAAATAAACGAATCTAAAGAAGTCTCTATTTTAGGAATACAGGCTAATGTGCCAGCCGAAATTTTACTAAATCCGTCGTTAGAAGATGAGGGCTTGCTAAACTATATCCAACAATCACAGGTTGCTACCGAGACTAAAAAAGAAACTATATTAATTTGGCCTGAATCGGCGTTTGGGTTATATACAAATATTAATGTTGAAAACAAAAATCTTTTTATTAACTTAATGTCTTCGTTGCCTCTTAATGTTAAATATTTAATATTTGGTTCATTATATATTGATGAAAATACAGGTCAATATTTTAACAGAATAAGCGCAATTGATAGAAAAGGCAATATTATGGCCCACTATGACAAACAAAAATTAGTTCCGTTTGGAGAATATATTCCTCCTAGAAATTTGTTCCCTTTTTTGACTAAAAAATTAACCAAAGGAATGGTTGACTTAACAAAAGGATCAGGCTATAATTTAATAGAAGTTGGAGGAATAGTATTTGCTCCTATAATTTGCTTTGAATCTGTTTTTGCTAGTCAGGTTATGGATAAACAAAAAGTAAAAAAAGCGGATGCAATATTGCAAATTAGTAACGACGTGTGGTTTGGTAATTCAAATGGGGCTTATCAACATTTAGCATTTTCTAAATTTTTGGCGGTAATTTATAAAACCCCCTTAATACGTATTGCAAATAGCGGTATAAGTGGAGTTTATGATGAATATGGTAGAACCACGCAGATTACTTCTTTAAATACTTCTGGATTTATTAATATAACAAATTTATTTAAAAAAAATAGTGCATTATGAACTAATAGAAACCCAAAAAGCTTTTGATTTGGCAATAGAAATAATTAAAAAAAGTAAAATAATTGGTCTAGATACCGAATTTTTACGTGTTAACACTTATTTTCCATTACTTTCCTTGATTCAAATATCTACCGAAAATGATGAGTTTTTTATATTTGACATACACAGTAAAAATATAGATTGGCTTAATTTAATTACAATTTTATGTAATAGCGATGTAATAAAAATTATACATTCAGCAGAGCAAGACTTAGAAGCTATAGAATATAGATTTAATGCTAAAATGCTAAATATAATCGATACTCAGATTATGGCAGAATTCCTTGATCTTGATAAACAATGTGGTTATGGCACTTTAGTTGAGCATTTTTTTGGCATACAAATTGATAAACAAAAGCAATTCAGTGCTTGGCATAAACGACCTTTAAGCCAAAAGCAACTTGATTATGCGGCTATTGATGTAGTTTATTTAATAAAATTATATAAATTAATGATAGAAAAACTTGAACAAAAAAAATTCGATATAAATATTCTTAAAAACAAATCAGCTTCAATTTCTTATAAAACAAAAAATATAGATAAATTTAATATTGCTCGTTTAATTAAAGTTTTTTGTAATAAATATCGGATTTTGTTAGGAGACAAAGAATTAGTTTTTAATTTAATAAAATTAAGAGAAGAGCTAGCAATAAAGCATAATAAAGCAAGAAAATATATTCTTGACGATTCAGAAATTATTAAAATAATAAAGCAAAAAAATATTTCTTTTAATAATTTTAGCAAGTATATTAATACTGAAACAATATCTAACCTTATAAAAAATGAAATATAGTATTTGTAAAAATGTAGTTATTTTAACTATAATTAATATTTGTTTTAATGTTAATTTGGGGCTAGCAAAAATCAAAGATCATTGTCCAAATCGGCATTTAGAAAATGATTGGGTTGGATCTGATAATAGCTGTAAAAAATCATCTCCCAAAGATTTAAAAAGTAGCAAAAAAATGCGAATAGAACAAGAGTTAGAAAACAAAAAAGATAAGAAAAAAAGAATAATAGAAGCTTTAAAAGAAATAGCAAAAGAGAATTCCGAAAGCAAATTTATTGTAAAATGTGCAGAATTAAATAGAGTTCATTTATCGATACGTAAAAAAGAATGCCAGCTGGGTTTACCTGCTAGCAATATGGAATAATAATTTAATATGACAGACCCAGATATTCCACAAAATACTATTTGGTCATTTTTTTATCCTATATTCAAGCCATATAAATGGTGGCTCTTGGCAATAATTCCCGCTCCTTTCGCTACAGCATTTTATGTATTTGGATATAATTATGCTGTAAAATTGCTTTTGGATATTTTAACTCAAAATAAAATTCTAGCTTATACGGATTTTATTTATCCCATATTATTCTATGTATTTTCTAATTTATTACTTAATATAATGTGGCGTATTAATTATTATGCTGAGTGGAAAGTTCAACCCTCAATTAGAAGGGATATCACGTGCAAAGTCTATGAATATATTTCTAATCATTCATATGACTTTTTTCAAACCAATATATCTGGCTCAATAGTTAGTAAGGTTAAAGGAATTACCGATGGATATTACCATCTTTTGGAAGATATTAAATATAATATTATTTTGCCATTTTTAATATTTTTAGTTTGCGCCATTTCGCTATTTTGTGTAAATAGCAAAATTTTTATAATAATAACGATATTTACTATAATTATAATTATTATGTCAAATACTTTATATCGAAAAATTGCTATTTTGCAAGGTCAAATGTCTCAAGATTATCATAAAATTATGGGTTTTATTGGAGATAAAATCACTAATATTTTAAACATCTGGTTTTTAGGTAAAAAAAATAGCGAACTGCAACATTTAAAAGACTATTTTGAATATACCAATATTCCTTTGCAAAACAAGTATTTTAAATTAAATTTTTGGACAGAAATCTTGGTTTCAATACCTAATTTATTATTTGGAATATCTATTTTTTTATACTTGGTTTATCTTAAAAATACTGGTCAAATTACCATGGGAGATATAGCTTTTACAATGTCTATGTCTTATTTATCTAATCAAAATATTTTTGAAATGATTTTAAAATTTAAAGATTTTATTAATAAGTGGGCAGATTTTAAAGCCTCATGTTCAATTATAATTACCCCTCAAGAAAAAATTGATAAACCGAATGCAACCGAATTAAAAATTGAAAAAGGAGCAATACTTTTTGAAAATATTAATTTTAATTATAAAAATGGTTTCTTAGTTTTTGATAATTTTAATTTATCTATTAAAGGGGGGCAAAAAATAGGAATTGTAGGCATTTCTGGAGTTGGTAAATCTACTTTGATAAGTTTATTATTGAAAAATTTTCAAATAAATTTAGGAGATATTTTAATTGATAACCAAAGCATTTATAATGTTACTTCTAGTTCGCTAAGGTCGCTTATTTCGTTAATCCCTCAAGATGTTGTTTTGTTTAATAGGTCGTTAAAAGAAAATATTGGGTACGCAAAACCTGATGCCACAATTGAAGGAATAAAAAAAATTGCCAAAATTGCTCATTTAGATAGTTTCATTGAAAGTTTGCCCGAAAAATATGAAACTCAAGTGGGCGAACGAGGTATTAAGTTAAGCGGAGGTCAACGTCAACGTATTGCGATTGCTAGAGCTATATTAAAAAATGCTCCGATTTTGATTTTAGATGAAGCAACTTCTAGTTTGGATACCGAAACTGAATACCAAATTCAGAATTCTATTAATGAGATTTTATTAAAAAAGTCGGTTACAGTAATTGCTATTGCTCACCGATTATCTACTATCAAAAATATGGATAGAATATTAGTTATGCAAGACGGAAAAATAATAGAAGATGGCAAATTTAATGAACTAATTGATAAAAAAAATGGAGAATTTAAAAGAATGTGGAATAATCAAATAAATGGCATTATATTTGACAACACTATTAAAAATTAAATTATTTGTAATTTAAATAAATGATAAAGAGTTTTTAATATTTTTAAAAAATTTTGCTACTTAGTGATTTTAACATTATTATTTATAATTAATTGTGCAAAATATAATTCTAACGGATCAAATTAGCGAATTTGTTAAAACTGCTGTTAGCAATCAACCATTTACTTTTTTAACGGGGGCTGCTGGGACTGGCAAATCTACTGCTTTAAGGCATTTAATAAAAAGCTTGGAAGGTACTAAAACCAGATACGTTGTTCTTTCTCCCACTGCCTTGGCGGCGATTAACATAAGCGGGCAAACAATACATAGTTTTTTTAGGTTACCAATTGGCATATTGCATAAAAGCCATATAAAAGTAGCCCGAGCAGCTTTAGATTTATATGCTAAAATGGATTTAATGATTATTGATGAAATATCAATGGTTAGAGCTGACTTGCTGGATGCCGTAGACCATATTTTAAGAATGGCTAAACATAATTATAAGCCTTTTGGAGGTGTAAAAGTTATAGCTATAGGTGATTTATATCAGCTTTGCCCAATTATTAGCAAAGATGAAGAAGAAATGTTTAAAAATTTTTATCAAAATGGATATTTTTTTAATTCTAATGTTTATAAAGATATTGTGGATCAGCAACTTATTAAAACATTGTCGCTAACTAAAGTTTTTAGGCAATCTGACGAAAATTTTATTAATGTTTTGCATAAAATTCGTGATGGAACCTATAATTCACAAGATTTGGATATAATAAATGCAAGAGTGACCACTAAAGATAATAAAAACAATGTGGTTCTTGCTTCTACGAATGTTATAAAAAATCAGTATAATGTGGCGGGTTTGAATGCGATAAAAAGTAAAGAATATTCTTTTGAAGCAAAAAGGACGGGAGAATTTGAAAAGCAAAATGAAGCTAATTTGCCTTCTCCAATTAAGTTAATTTTAAAAGTAGGTGCCAAAGTTATTTTTACTAAAAATAATCCTAGTTTAGGTTATTATAATGGCATGATAGGAATAATAGAAAATATAACCCATGCCGAAAAAACAAAGCCTGTAATTATGGTAGCTTCTGAAGGTAAAAGTTTTCTTATAGAGCGAGAAGAATGGCAAAAATATAATTACACATATGATGCCGATAAAGAACAAATGGACAAAAAATCAGTAGGGCGATTTGAACAATTTCCACTAGATTTAGGATATGCGGTTACAATTCATAAAAGCCAGGGGCAGACTTTTGAAAACATATTAATTAATATGGGATATGGGGCATTTTGTCATGGTCAAACCTATGTTGCTTTAAGTCGTTGCAAAACTTTAGAAGGATTGATATTAAATCAAAAAATTCGTGATCGTGATATTATCGTAGATAACGAAGTAAAAACTTTTTATGATACAGTGTTAAATAATATTGATCAAAAAGATAATGAATTATAGGCTTTAATAAATTATTTTAGTAAAAATGAAAGTTTTATTTATGGGTAGCGGTGACTTTGCTTTGCCTATATTGCAAAAAATACATAATTGTCACTCTATATGTGCAATTTATACTGCTAATTTTTATCAAGAAGCAAGTCGCAAAGTGGCTATAAATGTTGTAGAATCTTTTGCATTGCAAAATAATATTTTTCTTAAAAAAGAGCCTAAAATATCTGCGCAAGTAATTTTAGATATCAAGGAATATGATCCTGATGTTATTGTAGTCGCTTCATATGGTTTTATCTTGCCTTTAGCTTTACTTGAAATAGGTAAAATTTATAAACCTATTAATGTACATCCTTCAAAGCTACCTAAATGGAGGGGAGCAGCACCCATTGAAAGAAGTTTGGAGGCGGGAGATACCGAAACTGCAGTTTGTATTATTAAAATGTCTCAAAAGATGGATGCTGGCGATATTTTGTTGCAACATAACTTAATTTCAAATGATAATGTTACTTCTAGCGAATTACGTAAAATTACAGCGGAAATTGGTGGAGATTTAGTTTTGCAATATATTGCCAACCCCACAGAAGGTTTAAAGCAAAATGAGACCGAAATGACCCATGCCGCCAAAATTAGAAAAGAAGAATTATTATTAGACTTTAATCAAAAAGTTTTAACTTTATATAATAAAATAAGAGCTTTTGATAGTTGCGGAGGATGTTTTTTTATGTATAAAAACGAAAGAATTAAAATTTGGAAATCAAATTATCAAATTTGTCAAACTGAAAAAATTGGCTTAGATATTGAAAAGGGATTTATTTATTGTGTGGATGGTATTTTAAATCCTATTTTTATGCAACGAGAGGGAAAAAAAATAATGTCAGCCACCGAAGTTTTTAGGGGAATGAGGTAATTAAAATTTATTTTTTATTGCAAATAAATGTTACTTTGCATATATACTAACATAGTCTATATGTTATATTTATGTATGTTGTCCATGATAAATTCTTGGATTTTTTAATACGTAAAGGTTTTAATTTTTCACCTCCAAGCATTTCTAAATATGGGTTTCATGTCAAGCTAAGAGAGGTAGGTTTAAACGATGGCGATATAATAATATTATTATTAGATTTTGATGCTAAAATTACTAGAAAAATAGAAATTCCAAATGCCATAGAAACAGAAAATTTAGTAAGTGAAAAATTTGTATATGAAAATTTTAGAGAATACATAACCCAGCAATATTTTATTATAAAACATAAAAAGTTTGGTAAAATCATGATTGCGTATACCATAGATGCTATTTTAAACAATAAGATAAATCTTAATAAAATTTTATATTGCCCATTCGCTTTTTATCAAAATATTTTATGTGGTTTATATAGCAATAATTTAACAAAATCTGCTATTTTTAGCCGTAATCAAAAAGCAGAAAATTTATATTTAAACGGCTCTAAAGTATATTATAAAGCTATGTTTTTGATAGTTTGCATGACTTTGATGCTAATATTTTGGCCTTTAGGATTTTGGCTATGGTATTTGGCCAATATTTTGCTAAGAGTTACGCAAGCTATATTTAGCGTAACGGGATATTCAAAAAAAATAAAATTTAAAGAGATAGATTGGCCAATATATAGCATTTTAGTGCCACTTTATAAAGAAGAAAAAATGATAGATCAATTAATTAAAAGTTTAATAAATATAGATTATCCAAAGCATTTACTCGATATAAAAATATTATTAGAAGAAGACGATAAAGAAACCATCAAAGCTTTGTATGAAATTGCATTGCCTTACTATATTACCATAATAAAAGTTCCAGTTTCTATCCCTCGCAATAAACCTAAGGCTTTAAACTTTGGTTTTAGTTGTATAAAAGGAGAATATATGACTATCTATGACGCCGAAGATATTCCTAGCCCTAATCAATTAAAAATGGCGGTCTTAAAATTTATGCAATGTCCATCAAGTTTGGTTGCTTTGCAATCCCCATTAAATTATTATAACAAAAATTATAATCTATTAACAAAATTATCTGCTTTGGAATATTCGGTTTGGTTTGATTTTTTATTGCAAGGATCTAAAAGATTTGGTGGATTTATACCTTTAGGGGGTACTAGCAATCATTGCAAAGTAAAATGCGTGGATCAACTGCAACGTTGGAATGCATTTAATGTGACCGAAGATATTGAATTGGCTGCTAAAATGGTTCAAAACCATTTTGAAATTGATTTTTTACCAAATCATACAACTATGGAAGAAGCCGTGATATCATTACCTGCCTGGATTAAACAACGAACCAGGTGGATGAAAGGATATATAGTTACGCTAGTTGATTATTTTGAGGAATTTAATTGTGGCTCTACTAATATTTTTAATAAAATTAATTTTAATAACTTTTGTTTTTTTGTTATTATTAATCCACTTTTGATGTCTTTTTTTATTTTAACCTGCATTATAAAATATTTATTTTCTATAGATATTCAATTTCATAATATATTTTGCAATATATGTATATATATTTCTATTGCAACTACAGTTTTTTATATTTGGCAAGCATTTATTAAGCTAAGACTTTCTTTATTATCCTCTATTACTGTTGGTTTTTTATTTTATTTATATTATCTTTTGCAGGCAGTAGCGGTAGTTAGAGCTTTATATCAGCTAAGAAAAAATGAGGATTATATTTGGGAAAAAACCCAACATGGAATAAAAAAAAAGCCAAAAGCTTTAAAAAAGTTTAAGTAATAATTATAATAAAAAAATTTTAAGCTTTGCTTTAATATATAATTATTATGCAATAATATGTTTTACCTTTTGCGGCAAAATTAGTTATATTGAAATACTTATTAGGTTTTTTCTGAGGTACTCCAGCTTGTCAATACCATTTGATTACAATATATTTATTTAAAACGTTACTTGATAGCTTTTAACTTTTAAAAATTCCCAGTGAAAGACTCTTGTATTATACTATTATTTATTGGAAATTTTTCATTACAATAGTTTATAACCTCGCTAATATAAACTTTTTCTTTAATTAACTCTTCTTTATCGGTAGTTTTATTTTTCCATATTGTCTCCGAAAAACATTCGCAAAATGCAGATATGCTATTGTAATCGCTCGATGAAATCTTTTCAGCGTTGTTAAGATTGGGAGTTTTTTTATAATCATATAATATATCGGCAGTACACATTACTTTTAGCTGTCTTTGACTGGTACATCCAAGCTTTTGAGGAAGAGTTGATCTGTAAATATTGCATCCAACAACGAAAAGAAAGATAGCTATTATAGCCTTTTTCATATAGTTGATAAAATAATATTACGAACCTTAATCTTTAAAGGGATCAATTTTTAGTGGAAATCGCAAGATGCATTGATTCATTGCATTATCATTACTTGCATTAATTCTTGGGCTACGTTAGGATTGCAATTTGGGGCTTTTTTGCTTATAATATTAGTTGTACATTCATAAAACTTAGAAATATTATCTACGTCTTTTTGAATGAAAGTTGCCTGAATTTCTGGCGGAAGCTTTTTGTAAGAATATAATTTAGGCAAAATAGCATATATAAAGCCATCCAAAAACCAGATAAAATTAGCATTATTAGAGAAGGTTTAATCAAGGTGCGCTAACTACATCATTACTATTAATTTCAATATAAAAGTTTGACTATTAATTTTATTTTTTTGCAAACTAAATAAATATTTATATGTTCACTTAAATGTCGCAAAATCAAACTATTTATGCCAAAATAGAAGTAGAAATAATGGATTTTTGGCAGAAAAATAATATTTTTAATAAATCGGTCGAAACACGAGAAAGCGAGATTGATGGCAAAAATAATGAATATATATTTTATGATGGTCCACCGTTTGCAAATGGTTTGCCTCATTATGGTCATTTATTAACTGGTTATGTTAAAGATATTTTTGCAAGATATCATACAATGAAAGGTCAAAAAGTAGAGCGTCGATTTGGATGGGATTGTCATGGTTTACCAGCCGAAATGGAAGCTGAAAAAGAGTTAAATATAAATGGTAGATTGGCTATTAGTGAATATGGGATTGATAAATTTAATAACCAATGCCGTTCTTCGGTTATGAAATATACCTCGGAATGGAAAAATTATGTTTCACGGCAAGCTAGGTGGGTAGATTTTGATGGCGGATATAAAACCATGGATACTGATTATATGGAATCGGTAATTTGGTCATTTAATGAGCTTTATAAAAAGGGTTTAATTTATGAAGATATGCGAGTGATGCCTTATTCTTGGAAATGCGAAACTCCTTTATCTAATTTTGAAACCAAGCTGGATAATAGTTATCGTCAAAAAGAAAGTAAATCAGTTTATGTTAAATTTGAATTAGAATCATTACCAGAATTTGTTTTAAATAGTTACCCTCAAACTAAAAAAGTTTTTATTATTGCCTGGACGACAACCCCATGGACATTGCCTTCTAATCTTGCTCTTGCGGTTGGTAAAAATATAGATTACGTGGTAATAGTAAAGCAAGAAGAAGCTTATATTTGTGCAAAGGAAATGCAAGAAAAGATTTCTCAAATAATATTCGCTTCGCTATAATTATAAGATAATTAGAATTTGCTATAAAAAAGTTTTTAGATATACTAAATATTTTATAATTAAATTTTATATACAATTTTTCTTGCTTCCATTATTATGCTATTTGCTATTTCTTCGGCTAAATGGGATTCTTTTAATATTTCTATTAATTCATCATTAGCCAAATCCGCCAATCCTTCAAGGGTGCTAATTGATTTATTATGCAACATTAAAATTTGATCGTCTCGCAAATGAGTAATTTTTTGTAAGCGAGGATCAATATCAAAATCGGCTATAAGTTGACCAGATCTTTCAAATTTACCATTTAAACAATCTTTAGCACGATTTTGGATTTCGGTAGCAATTTCGCTATCAAAGCCTTCAATTTTTATAATTTTTTCCAATGGAGCATTAGCGATGGAATCTACACTGGTGAACCCCTCAGCTACCAGTAATTGTCCAATAATTTCTTCTACATCAAGGGCATATATTATTATATCGGTGGTTTCTTTAAAATGACTCATTGCCTTAGTTTGCTTGTCGCTTTCTGAAATTAAATCAATATCACATCCAATAATTTGGGAGGCTAATTTTGCATTTTGACCTCGTCTTCCAATAGCCATGCTTAATGATTCGTTGGGTATTACAATTTCAATTTTATTTTTTTCTTGAATATAAGTTGCTTTAATTGCCTTAGCGGGAATAATGGCATTTCTAGCAAATACTTCAATATCTCTGTCCCAGGCTACAATATCAATTTTTTCTCCTTTAAGCTCTCCCATAACTGATACTACTCGACTTCCTCTTGGTCCTATGCAAGCTCCTACTGCGTCAAAACGAGGGTCATTTGACATTACCGCTATCTTTGCACGAGACCCAGGATCACGAGCAATAGCTTTAATCTCAATTAAACCTTCTGATATTTCTCTTACTTCATCTGCCATAAGTTTGCCCAAAAATTCATTAGAAGTTCGAGATAAAACTATCTGAAAATCAAGATTACTTCGGTTAACTTCTTGTATATATGCCGTTATTTTATCTCTTACATTATAAACTTCTCCAGGTAATAATCCATGCTTAAAAATAATTGCCTCTGTTTTACCTCCAATACCAATAATCATATTTGAAAAAGCTACTTTTTTTACTATTCCTAAAGTAATTTCGCCTTGTCGTTTTGAATATTCATTAAATTCTATTTCTTTTTCTAACGACCTTATCTCTTTTAATAAAATTACCTTCATATTATTGGCAATTTGTCTTTCGGAGTGAATATTAGGTAGAGGTTCATAGACATCATCTCCTATCTTTACTTCAGGATCATATCTTTTTGCTTGAGAAATCAGTAATTCTCTATCAAAATCATTGATATTTTCAACAACTTTCATCGTTCTATAAATTTGCAAGTCTCCGCTTTTACGGTTTACTTTGGCAATAATTTCGCTATTTTGACCATAACGTTCTCTACTAACTTCTACCGCTGAAAGCTCAATAGCGTTTATAACGGCTTCTTTGGATATATTTTTTTCGTTTGATAAAAAATCAATTGTATCTAAAATATCGGTATTTCCAACTTTTTCTGAAGCCATAATTCAAAATAATTATTATAAAAAAATCCTTAATGCCAATGTTAGCTTTGCTAGGTATAACATTTTTAAGGGAACTAAAGCAAAATAAAATAACAAAAATAATTATCAAGTTTTTTTAAAAGTAAAAAATTTAGCTTTAATTAATATTTTATCAGTGACTTAATATGGCAACTTATTAATACTTAACGCTAATTATTTTATATTCTTTAACACCGCTAGGAGCTTCAAAAATGACAACATCATTTATTTTTCTATTCAATAAACTAATGCCAAGGGGAGAAACTATAGAAATCATATTATTTCTAATATCTGCTTCATATTCTCCTATGATTTTTACAGTTCTTTTTAAATTGGTTTCTAGATCTTCAATTTCTACGGTAGCTCCAAAAAAGATTATATCATCATTTTGGTTATCATTAAAATTAAAAATTTCAGAGTCCATTAGAACTTTTTCTAAAAATTGAATGCGATTTTCAATTTGCACTTGCCTCTCTTTTCCTGTATGATATTCAGCATTTTCTTTTAAATCGCCCATTTCTCTAGCTTTACCCACTGCGTCGCTAATGGATGGTCTTTCTACGTTTTTTAAGTTATCTAATTCTGCTTTCAACTTATCATATCCAGCTTGAGTAATCCATTTGCTATTCATTGCTTTTTTTAATTAACAAAAAAATGTTACTAAATTTTAACTAATAATTTGCTCTATACCATCTTCTTTTTTCGCTATTTCGGCGTCCTTTATTTTATTAGATCGATTAAGTGAATCTTTTATTAAAGGTTTTGGATTATTTTTAGTGTCGTTACCTGGATTTTTATCTGTAATATTATCTTTCATTGCAGCCATTATAGTTTTTACAAATATATCCAAATAAAATTTTATTGATTTTATAGAGTCGTCATTTCCTGGAATAGGATACGCAATATTATCGGTGTTGGCATTTGTATCGCAGATTGCTATTACTGGCACTCCTACGCATTGAGCTTCTCTAATTGCCATATCGTCATGACAGGCACTCATAGCTATTATCAAATCTGGCATTCCACCCATTTTTAAAATTCCTCCAAATTTTTTATGTAAAGCATCTCTCTTTTTTTGCAACGAACCCAATTCTTTTTTAGTCATTTTAGTTTCTTCTTCTGAATTTTTAGAAATTTTTTCTAAAACTTCATTATATTTCTTAAGACTTCTAATAGAAGAAACTATTGTTCTCCAATTTGTCATCATTCCACAACACCATTTGCATACATAAAATTGACCACTTTTTTCGGCTGCTTCTATAATATATTCTTGGAATTTGGGATTGGTGCCTACAAACAAAATATTTTTTTCTTTTTTAGTATCTTCATATATTTTTACTACAGCTTTATCTAAAGAAACTAAAGTTTTTCTAGGATCAATTATATGAATTTTGTTTTTTGCGGTTAATATATTATGAGCCATTTTTGGGTTACGAGTATTGGTTCGGTGCCCCCAATGAACATATGCCTGAAGTATATCTTCAACAGAAAAAGAAACAATAGATTGAGAATTTGCCATTAGATAAAAAATATTTATATTAAAATTACATACGATACTAAGAAAATCACAAAATAAAATGCAAGCCTTTTTGCTAATTAAATTGATTACTGATAGTTAATATGGTTATAAAAAGTTATAATTGACAATAAGGTTATTGGTTTTAATAAAAAAACAACAGTGGCGGGGTAGCTCAGTTGGTTAGAGCAAAGGAATCATAATCCTTGTGTCGTGGGTTCGAGTCCCACCTTCGCTACCATTTATTTTTATACGCAATGTCTCTTTGTAGATTTGAAACAATCGAAATAACAAACTGGAGAGAAAAATATCTAGCTTTGCAAAAAAAGCGAGAATTGCAAATGACTAAAAGAGTAAAAGTAGAGCTTTCGGGTTTGCAGAAAAACGTGCTAAGATTACCTCATCGAACTTTTAATAGATCGTTCAAAAAAGCTTTAGGGCTACGAGCGGGAATGAGCTTAGGCTTATTGCGTCAACGTTTACTTTTTGCCAAAAAAATATATTTAATGTTACATAGTCCTGGTTTGGGTGTGCCATTTTTTATAGGAATTGGACTAACAAGAAAAATGAAAATGTTGATACGACAAATTATTAGCCATAAAAACATGATGTGGATGATTCAATTAAAACAACAATGGCTTAACAACGAAATAGCTAAAGCCGAACGAGGAGAACAAGTTAGAGCAGAATTTGGATGGCTAAAAATAAATCTTTCTTTTAAAAAAGATATTTTTAAAATGAAAGTTGTTGTACAAGACGGCAGAGATAATACCGCAAGTCAAAATAATTATTACTGGAGAAAGAAACTGGACGTGATGAAGCAAGAAGTTGCCGATGGGAAATATCAAACAATGAATGCTTGGAATAGCACAAATGCATCAGGATAATTTAAATCCAATCATTAATAATTTTTTCATCAATTTGGTCTTCAACGTTGCCGTAAATAGCGATAGTTGGTTTTGTTTCTAAGGTCATTTTAAGAATTTTATCCATTACATCGATTATTTTGTCGTTATCAACCTTGCATACTTTATCTATAATTTCTTGTGCCGTTATATATCTATTATATATCAAAAAATTGCTTGCTACTTTACTGGCACGATATTTAGTGCTTTCCATACTCATAAGAAGACCTGCTTTATATTGTCTAACTGTTTTCTCGAGTTCTTGCTTGGTAACACCTTTAGCAATTTTGTGTATTTCTTCTCTTATAACTTGGCATAGCTTGTTTACATTTTTACCATCAACCCCAGCATGGATGCAAAACATTCCCACATCCGCATACGAATCGTTAGAAGCAGAAATTGTATAAACTAAACCATATTTTTCTCGTACTTGCTCAAATAATCGTGATGACATTCCACCACCCAAAATATCTGATAAAATTTGTGCAGCGTAATAATCCTCTTCTTCTTTAGGGTCACGTGAAAAGCCTTTAAAGCCAAGTAAAAATTGAGTTTGTTCCAAATCTTTTTTGTGTTTGATTACCGTGCCACCTGTATAATATGCAGGTTTAGCTTTTTTAGTAATATTAGCTCCTGTAATTTTATTAAATTTTTGTTGGCATATTTCAACAATTTTTTCATGGCTAACGTTACCGCAAAAACCAAAAACCATGTTATCGGGGTGATACTGGCTATCAAGATAGTCAATAAGTTGATTCCGACTCATGTTTATAATATTTTCTTTTGGTCCTAGAATATTCATTTCAAGGGGAGTTTTAGAAAATCCAGTAGCATGAAAATTGTTGCTATTTACATCATAAGAATCATCAAGATACATAGCTATTTCTTGCAATATTGCCCCTCTTTCTTTTTCTAGCTCTTCAGCAGGCAAGGTAGAATTTTGGATAATATCTGCAATCAAATCGATAGCCACCTCAGTGTCTTCTTTTAATAATTTTATATAATACGAGGTAGTTTCTTTGCTGGTATAAGCATTTATTTCTCCTCCTAATGATTCAATTTCGGCATTAATTTCTAAGGCAGTGCGTTTTTGGGTGCCTTTAAATGCCATATGTTCTAAAAAATGCGATACGCCATTATTTTTTTCATTTTCATTTCTGCTACCAGTTTTAACCATCAAAATAGCTACCGCACTATTAAAATCTTCTACAAAATCGGTCGCTATAAGCAATCCATTATCAAGTCTTGTAGTTTGAATATTTTTCATTAAATTTAATAAATTATTTATACACAGATTTTAAATTATATGTTAATATTTATAATAAACAACCACATTTATTAAGTATAATGTTAAAATATGCTTTTTTAGAGAGTTGCTTAAACATGAAACAAAACAGTTGCCATAATAGTTCCGTTTATGGTGGCAGTTCCCTTACTACCCAACATATTCATTCTTGCATCAACACGTAATGATAAGTGGTCGGCTATATAACTTTAGTAAGCTAGATGTATTTCTGAAGAAATCACAATATAATTGGATCATATTTATTGACGAAGAAGTAAAAAATTATCGACAATAATATACAAGCTATTTAAATATTATTTTTAGCATCTTGCTCAGCTTTGTCTTTTAAATCTGAAGTTTTTCTGCCAGCTTCTTCTCTCCTTTTTCTCAAGCGTTGACGATATTGACTGGCCTTTCCCGTTATTTTTTCTTGTAACTCCCGAGTTTTTTTAGCTGTTTTTCTAACTTTAGCGGCAGTTTTTTCGATCAAACCAGCTTTTTCCTCTATTTTTTCAAGAAAAGGTTTTTTTTCAGATATTTCATAACAAAGAGGACGGGTATTAATTGGGGCTTCGTAGCTATGCTGGCAAATTTCTCCTTTTTCTTGATAATTTATTTCTTTACGTACTTGTTCTGCCAATGACTGCGAATTATGTGATTTAAAAGTTTGACATCCTGCTAACAAAAAAAATTGCAATAACATCAAAACTAAAATTATGTTTTTCATATATTTAAAAATAATATATTTGAATAACCATAAACTTATTTAAAATTTTGTAAAGTCAATAAATTTAATATTATTTGCTATTTATTAATTTAATTTTTATTAATAAATAATTAATAAGTGCAAATGTAATGATAAATTCAATTGATTCAAAAACTTTAAAACAATGGCTTACAAACAAAGAGGTTTTTTTAATTGATGTAAGAGAAAAAAATGAATTTGACGAACAATCAATCGACGGGTCTTATTTAATTCCATTAAGTACGATTAGTCTTGATAAAATCCTCGAAAAAAATATAGATAATAAAAAAATTGTTATTCATTGTAGGTTAGGCGTTAGAAGCATAACTGCATGCCAAAAACTTATAAAAGAAAATCCTGATTTAGAGTTATGGAATTTAGAAGGGGGGATAACGAGCTGGATAGTAATGAATAAAAATTAATATTTTTAAATATTTAATAAACAGCTTTATAAAAATATAATCCATGTGCTGGTGCTGTATTGGCACCCAGGGTACGATCTTTAGAATTTAATACCAATAAAATCCATTCTGGCGGTTTTTTTCCTAAACCTATTTCTATTAAACATCCCATAATGTTTCTTACCATGCGATGTAAAAATGATTTGGCACAAAAAACTAAATGTATTTCTTGATCATTTTGTATTATTTGTATGCTATCAATCGTTTTAATAGGATTTTTACCACTACAGCTACTACTTCTAAAAGCCGAAAAATCATGCTTACCAATTATATAGTTAGTGGCTTTTTTCATCAACTCTATATTTAAAGTTTTTATAATATGTAAATGAGTATTAGTCATAAAAGTAAGGTTAGAAGAACGATTTATAATTTTATATAAATAATAACGTTGTTTAACATCAAAACGGCTATGAAAACTTTGCTCTACTTTTTCTGCAGATATAATTGAAATTTGATCTTTATATAAATGAAAATTAATTCCTCTAGTTATGCTAAATAAAGATCTTTCTTGGGCTAAATCAAAGTGAGCAACTTGACCTATGGCATGTACTCCTTTATCGGTTCTGCCACAGTAGTAAATTTTATTAACTCCACAATATTTAGATAATGCTTTTTCAAGAGAAAATTCAATCGTAGGTAATAAATTTTGTTTTTGCATTCCGTGGTATTTTGTACCATCATATTCAATTGTTATTTTATAACGATAAGTCATATTTTAAAAGGTTTTTACTATATTTTATAATTCAAAAAAATAATTTAAAATTTTATGTATAAAAAACTAATTTAAAAATTATTAAAATAAAATAATATTTTATATTAACTCCATTGACATTTATGTTGTGCAGGATATATGCATATCAGATATGCGACATACTTACCTGTGTTGACTATTCGTCTCTTTTAAAGGGGGCCGAGGTGTTTAGTTATTTTTAACGTTTATTTATTTTTTTTATGGCGCGTAACCAAAAGTCTGCTAAATTTCAAGCAGTACCACAACAAAACCAACAATTTCAACAACAACCTTTCCAAGTTTTGGAAGGCAGAAATCAAAATGCTCAAGAAGCATATGCTCAATATGTTGCTTCTCAAGCTGCACAATTAGGATATAATAATGCTAATCAGCAACAATTAGAGCAACCTCAACAACAGTTTGCTAACCAACAGCAATTCCAACAACAACCTTTCAACCAACAACAAAATTATCAGGCTCGTGCAGAACATAACGAATATGAAGCACCAGAAAGACAAGAGTTGAATAAGTACGAAAAGTACCAACAAAGTCAACAACTAGATAGTCGTCGTGCTCGTGCTCAATATGTTGGTAATGTTATTACTGCTTTATTTGAAATTATAGCAGAAAGAAAAAATGCCAATCCAGAAGATTCTTATACTGCTTATTTACATCAAGAAGGTAGTGTAGCATTGGCTAGAAAAACAATCACTGATGTTGCCAATTCGGTATTTACTTTATTAAATAATGAAGAATCTAAATATGCTGTTGACGATGTAAGTAATGTGGTTTACGACTTGTTTGTTATACTTGAAGCTAAGGGATACGATATTACCGATCTGTGTCACATGCTTGAGCAAAAAATTGTTGAATCTGATGCTGATGTTCAAGAATTAGTAGATGGTATGCCTAATGTTTTTGCAAATCATCAACTTGAAAATCAAAATAATCATCAATTTGAAAATCAAAATAATCACGCTAATAATCAAAAACAAAAGCCTAAACAAAAAGCTAAAAAACCTGTAAAACTAGCTAAACAAAAAGCTAAAAAACCTGTAAAACTAGCTAAACCTAAAAACTAATTATTTTATTTATTTTAAGAAGCGGTAACAAACTGCCGCTTCTTAAATATTTTTTTATCAAAGTAAAAACCATATTTTTTTGTTAAAATATGTCACAAAAGCCTCAATTAGTCAATTTATTAAAACATCACTTTAAAGATATTCAAGAAGGTTATTACTTATATAAACAAGAAAAATATTTACAAGCAGAAATAATATACTTAAAATATTATAACAAATATCCTGATGATCCAGATATATTACATAATTTAGCATGTAGTTTTTTTATGCAAAAAAAATATGAATTAGCATTAAAGTATTTTAAAAAATCTACTGATAAAATATGGTCTTATCATTCAAGTTATCATTTTATTTCCTCTGCGTTATATTATAATAAAGGTTTATTAACTGGAGACATAAATTACTTTAAAAAATCATGTTGGTTTTATCCACAAAACAATCAAGCTAAAAATGCAATTAATGGCGACATTGCCAATAGAGAACAAATTCCTGTAATGCTAAATATTAACAATACGGCTGGAGATTTATTGATTTTTGAGAATAATAGAATTAAATTTTCAACATCTGATATTTATTTGCAAAACTTACAACAAGAACATTTCAATTATCATTGCATGGCAGCTAGACAGTTTTTTAACAGGGCATTATGTTTTGCTATGTTAAAAAAAAACGATATAGCAAAATTTGATGCAATCAGAGCGTTTGAATTCGATGTACAAAATCCTGACAACGAAAGCTATAAAAATTTTGCCGAAACCTTGCATTTATCTTGAATAATTGATTCCGCTGTAAAAAAATATAATGCAATTTATACTAAATATTATTGCAATACATATATCCTTTGAAATAAGATTAAATAATCGGTTTAAAATACATTCAAAAATTTATTATATAAGTATATAACAAAATATTTGAAGAATTTGGTTAAATATATAGAGTATTGCACACTTTTGGACTTGACAATTCAATTACCAACTCTATTATAATTATAATAAATAAGTAAAATACAACTAAAATCAACATAAAGGAGGTTAATAATAGGTTCAAAACTCAAGAGGACTGCATTAACTACCTTGAGACTAAACGCTGGTCTGGAGTTCCAAAATGTCCTTACTGCTGTTCAACAAATACTAATAGGTTAACTTCTGAGGGCAGACACAGACACCATTGCAACGGTTGTAGAAAATCTTTTTGCGTAACCATAAGCACTATTTACCATGGAAGCCACATTTCTTTACAAAAATGGTTCTTGCTTATAGCTCTTATGATAAATGCTAAAAAGAGTTTATCAGCCTGCCAAGCTGCAAGAGACTTAGGTATGCGTAGACCTACAGTTTGGTCAATGATGCACAGAATACGCAAGGCTTTAACTCAAGACACAGATTTATTATGTGGTATAGTTGAAGTTGATGAAACCTACACTTGCACTAAAAAAGATGATAACGATGAGGATTTACCTAAGATGCGTGAGCGTGGTTGCAACAAACAGGCAATCGTTGGAATGATTGAACGTAATGGTAAGGTTAAAGCGGTTAAGCAAGATAAATTGAATTTTGAAAGCTTAAAGAAGCTATTGTTTGCCAGTATTAACATTGAAAAATCTGTTTTGTATACTAATAACTATAGAGGTTATATACCATTTAAGAAGCATTTGCCATGCTATACAGTAAAATCATAGCATTAAAAAAGCAATTTGTTAGTGGTGAAGTGCATATTAACACGATTGAGTCGTTTTGGGCAATTTTGAAAAGAGGAATTAAAGGACAGCTTTATCCTATATTGGTTAAATATTTGAATAGATATTTAGATGAATTTTGCCATAGATACAATATGCGTATGATGAGCCAAGATGGGGTGTTTAACGATGTTATGGGTAGGATGTTGGGGGCTTAGTATTGCTTTCCTTGCTTTATTATAAATCCTTTTTTACTTAAATTATCTATCATTTTTTGAGTATTTGCTTCCTCTTGGTGTTCTTTTAGTATTAGTGCTTGTTGTTTTTTATGCAACTGCCAATCTGCAAAAACACCACCAATCCACAATCCAAACCAGCCAAGTATTATTGCAATAAAAGAGGCGGTAACATTTGGGGCTGTTTAGATTTTTATAAAACCAATGTTCTTTATTAATTAACAAATTCTGTGGTTTTGAAATAATGAGGAAGCAAGAAGCGTAAGCTCGTGCTATATATCTTAAGTAGCGATATAATGCTATTATACTATTTATGATTTAAAATATCTTCCTGCTGATTTTTTGTAAATTAATGAAAATAAATACCAAGTCCAAAGGTGTGCAAATCTGAATATATAAAACAATATATTGGTATTAATGTTTGTCCATTATTACCCCAGAAATATCCAGTTAAAACTAATATCCCATATCTCACATTTAAATAAATAGCCAATTGTTGATACAAATAACGAATAATATGCAAGTATTATTACTACAACTATATATATAAAAATAGTAATTTTATTACCTTATATAGTTTTATTAAATATTTTAAATTCTTTCCAAATAACTCCGCTTAAAAGTAAAACCCCAATTAGATTGGGAAACACCACAGTAACAGTTATAGTATTTAAAAATGCTATCATTACATCGACATTATTGATTATACCACCAATAAAGCCAGCAAAAATATAAAGTACCAAAAATATTTTACCTGTTTTTTTACCAAAATAATACGCAGTGATTCTTTCGCCAAAAAAGCCCCAAGCTATCATAACATTCAGCCCCATAACTGGAATTATACAAACAACAATATATTTAAACCACCACGAAACCGTTTCAAAAGCCCTATATACATCTATAGCTCCCATCGAAGAAGTTTTGTATACTCCAGTTAAAGTTACCAGTAAACCCGTTATTGACGAAACAAAAAGTATTTCTATAATAGGTGCCGCCATGGCAGTTAAGCCTTCTTTTACTGAATCTTTATTAATTACATTAGCATGAACAATAGAAGCTGTTCCTAGCCCAATTTCGCTTGCCACAATAGCTCGGGTTGCTCCCATTACAAATGCCCCTAAAATTCCTCCATACACCGAATGGGGGGCAAAAGCCAAAGTAAAAATATCATATAAAGCTGAGGGAATTGCCTTATAATTAAAAATTATAACTATTATTGCAGAGCCAAAGTATAAAGCAATTACTATTGGTACAATGGCAGAAAGCAAGCCTGCTACCCTTTTAATTCCTCCCGTTAAAACAAAGGCTGCTATTCCACAAAAAGCTAAAGTAAGGGGAATTTTCATATCTCCAAACATAGAGAAATTATGAGATAAAACACTAATGGCTTGGTTTACCTGAAACGAACAAGGTCCACCAAAAGCAGCAAGCATCAAACAAATACTAAATATTCCACTCATTACAATTCCTAATTTTTTTAGCCCAATTTCGGCAAGACCTTTTTTTATAAAATGATGAGGACCACCATCAAAACCATTATCAACTGGAGTGCGATATTTATGCCCTAAAAAAACCTCAGCAAATCTGATTGGCATGCAAAAAAATGGCATTAATATTATCCAAACTAACGATCCTGGTCCTCCCACCGCAATTGCTAAAGCAACTCCTGCAATGCTTCCCAAACCAGTAGCACCAGCAATAGCCATAAAAACTGCCTTTAAAGAAGCAATTTTGTTAACATTTTGTTTATCTTGACCTGCCATTATATCGGCTTGATTAAACATTACTTTTAGCCCATAAATAAAATACCTTAAGTTCATAAACCTAAATTTTATCAGCAAAAACAAAGCGGTACATATAATAAAAAATATTAATAAAGGAAATTGAGTCTCAGTAATACCAAATAACGATAAAACATTATAATACATAACCACTTCAAGCATTTTACTAAAGTCTAATATATAATGGCTAATAAGTTGTTCAAAAGTCATTTTTATTTAAAATTTAATTATTCGTAAAAAATATCGTTTTAATATTACTTTAATTGCAATAATATTAAATTTATTGAAATATCTTTTTTATTGCCTCTGCAACATTGCGATTTGTCATGATTATTATTTTTTCTTTTTTATTAATAATCTCATCAATTGTTATTTCTAAACCATGTTGATTAAAAATATAACAACCACATTCTTTGGCTATTATTGCCCCTGCAACTATACTATTAGCATCTTTTAAATTAGCTTCAATTAAAATATCTAGCTTTCCTGCTGCCAAATAACACGCTGCCAGTTGAGAAGGAATTCCCGAAAAACAATTAGCAGATAAAATTCCCACATTTTTGATTTTATTACATAAAATTAAAGCATTTTCATTATTTGGATTTTCTTTTATTAAACTCTCTAACCCATTTATAGCTGATATTGAAGTGTAAATTTTAGATTTGTTAGAAATAGATAGTTTTACACCATTTAAAAATGACCCTTGTCCTACCGTAGCAGTGTAAAATTTATTTAAAGAAACCTCATAAACAAGAGCTTGGTGAGGCTGAAGTTGATTATCTTCGCTTATAAAAATGGCAATTGAAGAGCAAAATAAAGGAATTGACCTGGTAAAATTGATTATGCCATCTAAGGGGCTAATTAAAAATAAACCAATATTTTTATCTCCAATTTTTTCAATCTCGACTGTATCTAAAATAGAGTTTATAGAAATATCTTGTAATACTGAATTATATAAACAAGAGATTGAATCTGGTAATTTAACTTTATAGGGAGCTATTAAATTAGAAATTTTAGAAACAATTCTAAGTGTAAACTTGCGATAAGAAGCTATTGTAAATTTTTCTATAACATGAGGTTCTGCAGATTGTAACCTTTCTAGCTCTATTGAATCTCTTATCAAAATCTCACTTTCTTTTGAGATAATTTCGCCAATAGAATCAATATTTTTTTTATTTGACACAATAAGTTATATTTGAATTAACTTATTAGAAACCGATCTTTTTTCTAATATTTTGTTTGATATAACTCTAAAAGGAGGATAGACTTCAGCACTTTGTAAGATGCCATGATCTACAAATAAGTTATATAAAAGTTTAGTATTACTATCAATATTATCTAGTACTTTTAACAAATTTGAAGAACATAAAAAACTATTTTGTGAAAAATTTATTCTAGCTAATTG
>JANYEN010000044.1 GCA_025363115.1 Alphaproteobacteria bacterium
AAAAAGCTTTCCCAACTGGAAATTGATTTGGATTACCCACTGCTGCAACTGATCCAAGTGCATAGTAATCTGCCTTTCCTGCTTGCAGTGCCAGTGATGCTAACCTTGGTCTTTCGGCACTAACAACAACTTTTTCCGCAGAAATATCTTCCGAGACTCGAGGTCTACATTTAATATCCCTACCTTCTTTAATAAATTCGTGCGTACCTTTGGGGGGCATACTTCATAGCCTCTTCTTTATTAGCATAAATTGCATCAGGATAATAATTGGTTTTGAGGTAACTTACATGGCTTTTGCATCCTTGTCTGCAACCAGCATCTTCATTAACCTGTTGCATTTTCAATAAAAAATCATTATTTTCATTTTTTTGCCTTACATCTTCCATTGTATATCGTAAAATTTGATATATTTCCGATGGAGAAGAGTACAAAATACATGGATCATCTCTTATCATTTCTTTAAATTCCATAAATCTTGGATCATGATATGGATCTGATTTTGTTCCTAACATATTTGGATAATATTGTTGCATTCTTGCTATAGTGCTACCAATTTTATAGGCATTTTCAACTCTTAAATCGCTATTATGAGAAGTATCTAATTTTTCACCGTTATATCCCGATGACAAGGCTAAATCCACTGCCATTTTAATGTTTCCTTGTGGGCTTCTGACAGTTCTTGTATGATTCGAAGGCGAAATATCATCATCAAGAGAACAGTTACTTTTCGTTTTATTTAAATTATTATTTAAGGGATTATTAAAAGCTGAATCGGAATTACTGTTAGTATATGCAGCATAGGTACCCGCTACTGCTCCTACAGCCATTAAAGTTAAAAAAAATCCCGCTAGCTTTACTCCGTTTTTTTGACAAAAACTATCATCTTGAGTTAAAAAATCTTCCGTCGGATAACTTTCAGCCATTTGGGGGCGTGTTATTCTATTTTCATCATCAGTCGGAGCCAATAAGGCTATAGCTTGATTTTGTTCGGCGTTTCTTTGAGCATGTAAATAAGAAACTCTGATTTGGTTTCTATTTAAAAGAGATTTATTTTTTTTACCCATAATAACATAAATATTGAGACAATTATTCAAAATATTTTATTTATCCGAAATAACAAGAAAAATTAATTTCATGTATATAAATTTTATAAGAAAAAGAGCTGTAAATAAATATGTTTAACAACATATTTTTAAATTTATTTGCAATAAGTATCGGAAGCTTTAGTTTATAGATTTTATTATTTCATTGATTTTATCGGATAAAAATTTTTCATCTTCATCGTCGATATCTCCTTTAGATGATATCTTATCAATGATATCAGAGTGATAATCTTGTAAATTAGATATTAGTTTATCTTCAAAAATACCTATTTGCTTGGGCGTAAAGGCTGATAAAAAATTTTTAGTGATAGCATAAAATATTGCTATTTGTAAGCCTACCGTTAAAGGATGATTTTGGCGTTGTTTTAATATTTCGGATAAATTAGAACCATAAGAAAGAGTTTTTTTGGTTGCTTCATCAAGATCAGAACCGAATTGAGAAAATACTTCTAGTTCTCTAAACTGTGCTAAGTCGAGTTTTATTCTGCCTGCTAATTTTTTAATACCTTTATATTGTGCTGCCGAACCCACCCGTGAAACTGATAATCCTGCATTTACCGCTGGTCTGAATCCTTTATAAAACAAATTACTTTCTAAAAAAATTTGCCCATCTGTTATTGAAATAACGTTAGTTGGTATGTAAGCCGAAACGTCGTTTGCCTGAGTTTCTATAATTGGCAATGCAGTTAACGAGCCACCACCTTTACTATCTGATAGCTTTGCTGCTCTTTCTAATAGTCTTGAATGTAAATAAAATACGTCTCCAGGATAGGCCTCTCTGCCAGGGGGTCTCCGCAAAAGCAATGAAATTTGTCTATAGGCAATGGCGTGTTTGCTTAAATCATCATATATAATTAATGCGTTCATACCGTTATCACGAAAATATTCCCCCATTGTGCATCCTGAATATGGAGCAAAATATTGCATTGTAGCTACATCGGAGGCTGATGCTGAAACTATAATTGTGTAATCCATCGAGCCAGCATTTTCTAAAGTTTTTACAATTCTAGCAACAGTGGATTGTTTTTGACCAATTGCCACATATATACAAAAAAGCTTTTCTTTATCTGTTTTGGCTTTGTTATTATAATATTTTTGATTTATTATTGTATCTATAGCTATTGTAGTTTTGCCTGTTTGCCTGTCTCCGATAATCAATTCTCGCTGTCCTTTACCAATCGGAATCAAAGCATCGATCATTTTAATGCCAGTTTGCATTGGTTCATGTACAGATTTTCGGTCGATAATGCCTGGAGCTTTAGCTTCGATATTACGTTTTTCGGTTGCCAAAATAGAGCCTTTACCATCAATAGGCATGCCTAATCCATTAACTACACGTCCCAATAGCTCCATCCCTACCAAAACATCAATCCCAGTATAGCAACGCTTAATTTCATCACCTTCTTGAATAAGACTATCCGAGCCTATTATTACAATTCCCGCAGTGTCTTGTTCTAAATTTAATATCATTCCATAGACGTTATTTGGAAAAGCAACCTTTTCACCTATTGCTACGCCATCAAGACCACAAGCTTTAACTATTCCGTCGGCTATTGATAAAACATATCCGATTTCGCTATAAATTGCTTCTTCGCTAGTTATTTTTTTATCTAAAAAGTCTATTAAATTTTCAGTCAACATACTAAAAAATAATTTAGGTTAAGATAAAATAATTTTAAGTTTTGCTGTTGATTATACTTTTACCAATTTTTTCAGATTTATTATTATTTTTTTTAATTTGTTCTGTATTATAAATAGCATCTATCATGTCAAAAGTTTCCTGAATAGTGCCACTAATTACTTTATAATCATAGTTTTCAAATCCTTTCATTGCATCGTTTACCAAAGACATTCTGTAATCTATTTCGGATTTTTTTTCTGTGCCTCTTTTTGTAAGTCTTTTTAATAAAATTTCTTTAGAATCTGGTAATATAAATATGCTTACTATTCTAAATTTGTTACTTACAAAAGCTTTAATGGATTGATACCCTTCATTATTAACATTAAATACTACGTTTTTGCCTTTTTGAAAAGCCTCTTCTATTTCTGACTTTAAAATTCCACGCTTTTGACCATATGTAGTAGTTTTTTGTGCCAGCTTGTTTTGACTATCTAATTTTTTAAATTTTTTGTCACTGACAAAATGATAATCATAATGATTTTTTTCATTGGTACGAATTTTTCTGGTAGTAACGCTAATAATTTTTACAAGTTCTTTATGTTTTTCTATTAAAGAATTAATAGCAGTGTCTTTGCCACATCCTGAAGGGGCACTAACAACAAAAGCAATTGGTCTATCATCTTTACAAATGTTATTTTTACATGCTAAATTTTTTATATTGTCAGAAAATACAAAAATGTTAGTTTTTAAAACATTTACGTTTAATGATTTATCTTTTTTTAAAGAAGTACAAGATATAAGAAAAGAAAAAACTATGATTGCCAGTATTTTATTTTTATTCATATGTTAAATTAATTAGCTTTGTAAGTTAGTTTAGCTTCGACAAATAAAACGTGTTTCCTGACTCTAGGATCATACATCATGAATTCAAGTTTTACGTTAGCTTTAAGACCTTTCGTAGGTTTTACTGCCGTATAACTATATCCTGTTCCAGCTGTGCTAAGCAACAAAATATTTTTAGTATCTTTTTTAGCCATAATATTTTAATATTTTTATCCACAAAAATATACTTTTTAAGTATTTTTTTATAAGCAAGGATTTTTTGAAATTTAATTTAAAAATTAATTTACTATAAAGATTTCATAACTTATATAAACAAGTATATTAATACTCATTACTTAAACAGTTTTTTAATGCTATTTCGCTATATTTGGAGTTTAAAAGCCTTGATAATATCTTTAATTATTATTTTTTTTCTTATATTTATCCCAGAAACAGACATTTATATTTCAAGTAAGTTTTTTGAAAATTCATTTTTTATAGACAAAGATAGGTGGCATATTCATTTTATCAATGATTTTTTACTTATTTTTGCAGCTTTGATATTGGTGATAATAATTATATATTCTTTATTATATTCTGCATTTATTAAAAAAAGTAAAAAATTATTTCTTTGCTATCTAATCTATGCCTCTATTATGTTTGCTGGAATACACGGTTTGGTAGTGCATAACTTTGCTAAAAATGAATTTGGAAGACCCCGTCCTTTACAAATTAAAGAATTTGGGGGTAAATTATCTTTTGTTAGGGCTTTTGAATTTTCTGATCAGTGTAAAAGTAATTGCTCTTTTGTATCTGGGGATGTCAGCATGATGTTTACGACTTTTATGATTTCATTAATGATTCCACTTAGTCAATTTATTACTATAAGGCGGAAATTTTTTTTAGCTAACTTGCTTTTTTGTTTAGGCTTATTTATGTGTTTTTGTAGAGTTTCGCTAGGAAAGCATTTTTTTAGTGATGCTATCTGTGCGATGATTATTGTGATTGGATCGGGACTAGGATTTTACCGCTTGATTTTTGGAAAACAAGAATATCAAAATTTAAAACAAAGTTTATTGTCATAACATTTATTGTTTAATTGCATGGAAGACTCTTTTGCCTCCAATGCTTTTTATAGCTTGGAATCTGAAATAGAATTAATAGGAATGCTCATTCAAGATAACAACAGAATTGAAGTTATTGACCATATGTTGCCAGAATTTTTTTATCTTACAATTCATGGAGAAATTTTTTCAGCAATAAAGCAAATAATTAATAAGAAGCATCCCGCCGACGTTATAACAATTTCTTCTCATTTACATAATAGTGAAAGTTTTATAGAAGCGGGGGGTAAAAATTATTTAATTAAAATGCATCAAACTATCCCTTTTTCTACCATTAAAGCTAGAGGAGAGCTTATTTATGCTTTGTTTTTAAAACGTAAATTAGTTAATGTAGGTCAAGAAATTATAGAAGACGGCAATAAAACAGCTTTTTTGGATATAAAAAATGCAATTTCAACTGCTGAATCAAAAATATATAGTTTATTATTAGAAAATGAAAGAGGTAGTATATTAAGCTTTGAAAATTTAAGCCAAAACATTGTACAGCATTTTGATTTGGCAAGAAAAAACGATCGGCCTGTAACTGGTAAAATTTCGGGCTTTCATGATTTGGATAATTTATTGGGAGGATTTAAAAATTCGGATTTAATTATTATAGGAGCCAGACCTTCGATGGGTAAAACAGCATTAGCCGTTAATATTGCTTACAACATTGCTAGACAAAAAATGCACGAAAAAAGTGGGGGAGGGGTAGCTTTTTTTGCTTTAGAAATGTCTGCGGAGCAAATTGCCAAAAGAATAGTTGCTATACATTCTGATCAAAATTCGAGGGTTTTGGATACTGGTAGATATGTAGCTAAAGAAAAAAAAGGATTGCAAGTATCGGATCAAGATTTTAATACCATACGAGATTCAATTTTAGAAATTAAAAATTTACCCATTTTTATCGACGATAGTGCTGCAATAAATATTTCTACTCTTTATTCAAGGGCAAGGCGATTAAAACGAAAATATAATATCGATATGATAATGATAGATTACCTGCAATTGGTTAGAGGTTTGGGTGGAAACAGCTCGCAAAATAGAGTTTTAGAAGTTTCCGAAGTTACTCAGGGGTTAAAATCCATTGCCAAAGAACTTAATATACCAGTAATTGCCATGTCTCAGCTTTCACGGGTTGTGGAATCACGAGAAGATAAAAAACCTCAGCTTTCCGACTTAAGAGAAAGTGGTGCCATCGAGCAAGATGCCGATATTGTTATGTTTTTATATCGAGAATCTTATTATGTTGAGCGGGCAGAACCAGAACGAGTAGACCCGCAACAACCCGCACGTGAACCACAAGAAACCCAAGAAGATTTTCAAGGTAGGCTAACTCGGTGGGCAACTAAAAAAGCAAAACATGATGAATGGTTCAAAAAATATTCCGAAATTAATAATCTTGCCGAAGTATTGGTAGCTAAAAATCGTAATGGTCCAATTGGCAATATAGAATTAAGCTTTGAAAAAGATAAAACAAAATTTTATAACCGAGATAAAGATAAATCGAATATCGATCCATCTTTTAAACCTAAAATTATTGTCAGTCAAAAGGCAATTGAAAATATTCAACAACAAGCTTCAAACTTTTCGGACGATTTTATTCAGGACGATTTAGAAGCACCTTTTTAATAAAATACTAACTATGATTGCTAATTTATTTATGTTAATTTTTTTAATATGTTTTTAAATATAGCAACTATATTTCAAATAATTGGCGTTATTAAAGCAATATTAGATACAATTTTTACTATTACCTATTGGGTGGTAAGGTTTAATTGGCAAATGATTAAATGGGAGGCGCGAAAAAATTTTACTAAAGTTGGCGATCAATTTTATACTATTCGTAAAATATTTAAATTATATAGAGAAACAATAACAAATGGTAGCACGGTGGAAGGCGATAAAATATGTATTTTTTCTTCCTTCGAGCCTAAGGGAATATCAGACGTAACATATGCCTATTTAAAGCATTTAAAATATGATTTGGGATTTTCTATTTTCTTTGTTTCTAATTGTCCTTTGTTAAAACATGATAGATATTTTTTAACTGGTATTTGTTTTAAAATAATGGAGCGTGAAAATAAAGGACATAACTTTGGGGCATATAAAGATGCAATATTATATTGTTTAACAAGCATTGATTTTACAAAATTAAGTAATTTACTTATTACTGGTGATAGTATTTTTCCGTTATATTCTTTTGAAAATTCTTTTACGGAGGGTCAAAAATTAGATTGTGATTTTTGGGGTTTTACTGAAGCAAAACGCCCCGATGGCGATAATCATTTTATAGGAGGATATTTTATTTGCTTTAAACCCACTGCATTTTTATCGGATGCTTTTAAAAATTTCTGGAAAGACCACGAATATATTAGCGATAGATTGATTACTAGGTCCAAAGGAGAATATATACTTTGCGAGACTTTAGAAAAAGCAATGCTTAAATCTGCCAGTTTAATAGATTGTCAAAAAATATGTGAAATTATAATGAAGCAAGAAAATTTAGAAACTTTTATGCTAGATATTATATTTTCATATCCCGAAACCAGCAGAATGTATAAACTAAATAATTTAATGAGTTTTTTACCAGTTTTAATAAGCTCAAATTGCTATTGGAATCCTTATTTTGCCCTTAAATATGTACCTGAAATTCCTTATCTTCGCAAATGGGATTTTTGTGATATTATTGTAAAAAAAGACTTTTTTGTTAACGAACTAAGAAAGTTAGAAAATACTTTTATTGATATTGAAATAATTATTAAAAGCTCGGTTGATTTTGAAGAAGATAAATGGAAAAAAATACTTAGTCAAAAAGCTACTCCTGCTTATTTATATACTTCTTATTATTCTTGACATATAAAGCCTTGTAAACTTTGTAATAATAAATTTATATTTATAAAAATGCTTCAACCAATCAAAATTGGCAACATAACAATTAAAGATCCAGTTTTTTTAGCCCCTATGTGCGGAATATCTGACGCTCCTTTTAGGCAAATTGTATCGGAATTTTGCGACAATTTAAAGTTTAGCGAAATGATAGCTTCACGAGCTGCTATACAAGATATGAAGCAACTACAAAAAAAAGCTTTTAAGCGAAAAGGAGAAATTTTAGTAGTTCAGTTGGCAGGTTGCGACCCCAATATTTTAGCTGAAGCCGCTAAAATAAATCAAGATATGGGTGCCGATATAATCGATTTAAACTTTGGATGCCCTGTTAAAAAAGTGGTCAATAGCTTTTCTGGTTCCGCTTTAATGAAAGACGAAGATTTTGCAGCCCGCTTGGTTGAAGCGGTGGTAAAAGCGGTAG
>JANYEN010000011.1 GCA_025363115.1 Alphaproteobacteria bacterium
TCCACCAGTTATTAATACACTACTCATAACTTATTGACAAATATAAAACTCTAGCCTAAATAAATATGTACTATTTATTAATGAGCAAAAAATGTCAAGCTGTATTACATCGCCAGTTAATAATAATCAAGGGTCGGCAATTAATCAACCTTTAAAATTAGCAACAAGCGGTTTTATATCTCCTAAAGGCGATTATTTAAATATTAAAATTACCGAAAAAGCTAAAATAGCTCTTTTACAAAAAGTAAGCATCAAAAAGACCGCTATAGGAATTAAAATTTTAATTTCGACAAAAGGATGTAGTGGATTAGCTTATAAAATGGAATATGCAGAGCCTGGTATTAATATTACCGAAAAAGATGAAATAATTGAATGTGGCGATACTTGCTTATTTATCGATCCAAAATCGTCATTATTCTTTTTTAATATGCAAATAGACTATGAAGACGATGGAATAAACGCAGGGTTTAAGTTTAACAATCCTAGTTCTAAAGGTTCGTGTGGTTGCGGAGAATCTTTTTTTGTTTAAATCTCTGCAGTTTTTATACTTTCCAGTTCCAGTTTAATATCATCATCTGGTATATCATAGCAAACAAGGGCTTTTTTAACATACCTGCATATCGATTCTACACCAAGACCAAGCTCCAAAAATATTTTACCAGGTATCAGTTCTTTAGTTTTAATATATAAATTTCCGTTGTTATATTTTCCATCAAATGATAATATGCTACCAATTGCATTATCTTTTACCAGATTATAAAACTTTTCATGATCATTTTTTATTAAAATATCAAAAATGTTTACCATAAAGTCTTGCCAAGAATCCACTTTATATTTAATATTGTTATATACAAAGCTAATAATTTTTTTGCCAACAAAAATATCTTCGTCATTACTAAGCAAATAAATAGAGTTAAGTTTATTGCTAATTTTTTCGGGTTTATAATTAGTAAAAGGATAAACCCATATTTTTAAAATTCTTTCAATAAGCTTTTCTGCTCTCTCTTCTATCTGCTCTCCTGTCCAGAAATCTAGTTCTTTTAAATATTTATTTAAATAAATACCACTTTGCTTAAAGCCATATTCTGCATCTCTTTTTATCAAAAATGTTTCATTCTGCATTTCAGAATTATATCCAGTTAATGTTAAATTACCAATTGTATGTAAATATTTTTCATGAGTTTCTTGCCAATTGTCTCCTAGCTCTTTTTTCCAAGCCCTGCTTAAAGTTTGTGGCATAATATGTTCAATGGTTAAATTATTTAGCAAAACAGGCTCTTTGTTGTCAAAATTTTCAAGGCTTTGAAATAAATAATCTTTATTTTTTTGCTGCATTTTATAAACATTTTTTACCACTAAACTTTCTTTAACATTATAATCACTAGGGAACGCTATACTATATTCTCCGCTTATCATAAGATATTTAAAGGTTTCTAAAATATTTGTCTCGTAATTTTTATATAGTTTTATTCTACTGGCTAACGCTGCAAAAATTCCATTTAATGAATTAGGCGCTATTCCACAAATAGACCTTCTAAAAATAAATGATTCTATAATAGAAGTTATTTGCAATAAAACTGCGTCGTCAATTATTTTTTGTTCATGCCAATCCATTAATTCTAATAAAAAAGGATAGCTAGTCGTAACCTCAAGTTTATTTATATTTTTTATTGATTCATTAAGTAGTTCATTTTTAAACCCAGGCAATATAATATTTTTATAAAATTTAGAAAATTTTAATAAATTTTTTAATACGGTTTCATCTTTATTCTCTCCCACATGTTTTTTAAAATCAGTATAAATTTGCTTATCAGCCACTGGTTGTTTATTTAGCATCGTTAAATAATGCTTAATAAAAATAGTGATTTTGTCTCCTGCATTTAATTCTATTTTATACCAGTAATCTTTATATAATTTTTCTTGGGTTTCACTATCGTGTTTCATTAAAACAAAATTTCTTATTTTATCGGCGTCGGTTAAATCTAAGCCTGTAGAATTAAGGCTTTCAAAAATTAGTTGCGGATTGTCTTTTTCGTTTAAAACTACATCAACAATTACTAGTTTTTCAATAGCTAAATATAAATCATCTACCGAGATTTTCCCTTCTCTAACTCTACTTACAAAATAATTATAATTTTGGTAAATTTTAGAATAATCGCTGTCATCAATTTGTTTAAAAGCTTTTTCATAATAAGGATTATCGTGTTCATTTAGTTTTAATTTTATTTCTCCTTTATATTCGTTATATAAATAAGCACTATATATCATATCTTCTATTTTTTGTGCAGTGTTTGCGGTAGAAGAAATTTCGCCAGATTTTAACAAGTGACACATAGCCAAAAACAGTAAAGATAACGATGTTATTCTCTGTTGACCATCAATAATTATCGACTTACCGTCGGTATTTAAATATACTATTGACCCTAAAAAATGATTTTTAAAATTGTTATTTTTTATTTCTATTAAACTATTAAATAAATCGCTACATTGCTCTTCTTTCCAACTATAATTTCGTTGATAAATAGGAATATAAAATCTTTTGCTCTTGCCTTCTAAAAAATCTACAAACGGAACATCTTGAGCTTTCATATTAAAAAATATAGTTATATTTGCGACAAACTTTAATCTTTTTAATTATCAATCATTTTTTTAATTATCAATCATTTTTTTAATTATTTAGTGATTTATAAAGCTATAATAAAATAAATTTGCCACCAAAAATTATCATTTTACCATTAAATGCCTTTATTTGGGTCACGCCAACATTATTTTGAATTTCTTCCGCTATTTTTTTAGCTTTGACATGATCCGCATTTATGCCAGCATCAATTATATATGTTGCGCCATTTTCGTTTTTAGCTGTGCCAATAACAATTTTGTCGTTATATTGCTTGGAAACTTTAATAACAGCTTCACGCAACATTACGCTAGTGGCAGTTGTTTGCAAATAAATTATATCGTTGCTATATTTTGCAGTTGCTATGCAATTTTCAATTTGTAACTTTTCAATTTCTTTATTTAATTGTTTTTGCTTGTCGTTAGCTTTTGTAATTTCGTGATTTTTATCATTAATTTGCTCATTTAAATACTTAATTAAAGCATCGCCACATTTTGCTTCAATTCTGCGTACCCCAGACCCCACAGAACTTTCGGATATTATTTTAAAACTACCTATAAAACCAGTGTTTTTTACATGGATACCCCCACATAATTCAATTGAAGCGGTATTTTTTTTATCAATTTCTATTTCTTCGGTGCTAACGTTTTCTAATTCTTCAAAAGATTTTCCACCCATTTTTACCACTCGCACCACATCACCATATTTTTCTCCAAACAAAGCCATTGCACCATATTGCTCTGCTTTTTGTCTATTCATATATTGATCAATATGGACCGTTAATTCTTCTAATATTTTATCATTAACATTTTTTTCTACTTTTTCTATTTCGTCTAAGATTAATGCTTTGTTGTGGCTAAAATCAAAGGTTAGCCTTGTTGATTCAACTTTTGATCCCTTTTGTGCAATATGGTTACCTAAAATTTTTTGCAAAGCAGCTTGTAATAAATGCGTTGCCGAATGATGTTTTGCTATTTGATTTCTATTATTTTTATTAACAATAAGCTTAACTTTAGTATTTAATTTAATAAAATTACCATCTTCTATTTTATGAGCAATAATGCCATTAGCCATTTTTTTAGTATCGATTATTTTAGTTTGATTATCGTTATCTAGATTTTTAAACCATCCAGAATCACCTATTTGTCCTCCTCCCTCGGGATAAAAAATTGTTCTATCAAATATAATCCAATTTTGTACAATATTTAATATATTTGCAACAAAATCTTCCTTACCACAATATTTCTCTAAATCATACCCAACAAACTCAGTTTCTCCAAATTTTTCTTTTAATTCAAACCAAATTTTATCTTGAGCAATTTCTCCGCTTCCCTTCCATGCAACTTTTGACATATTTTGTTGCACTTGTAACGCTTTTTCAAAACCTATTTCATCAACAGAAATATTTTTTGCCCGCAAAATATCTTGAGTCAAATCAAATGGAAAGCCATAAGTATCGTATAATTTAAAAGCCTTATCGCCACCAAGAATATTACCATTTAATTTAGCCACGTCTTCATCTAATATTCTTAAACCTCTATCAAGCATTTGTTTAAAGTTTTTTTCTTCAGTTTCAATAACGTCTTTTATCGTTGGCACTGCTTTACGTAATTCTGCATAATCGGCCCCCATTTGGGCATCTAAAAAATTAACAAGATGGTGCATTTTTGCTTGCGTTTCATCAATTTGATGTAAATATCGCATTGCTCTGCGCATAATTCTACGCAAAACGTACCCCCTGCCCTCGTTTGATGGCGTAATACCTTCTGCAATCAAAAAACTAATTGCCCTAATATGGTCACTAACAACTCGGCAAGCTATATTTTGCTTGCCCAAAGCATCACAATTATAAACATCGGCTACACCTTTGCGTAAATTCAAAAACAAGCTGGTATCGTAATTATCGGTTTTACCTTCTAACACCGAAACCAGCCTTTCTAAACCCATGCCAGTATCAATTGCGGGTTGCAAAAGTGGGGTTTGAATACCATTTTGCTGGTTAAATTGCATAAAAACTAGGTTCCAAATTTCCACAAATCTATCACCATCTTGGTCGGCAGTTCCTGGCTTGCCACCTGCCACATTTTCGCCATAATCATAAAAAATTTCAGAGCAAGGTCCACAAGGTCCACTATCACCCATCATCCAAAAGTTATCATTGCTAGCAATTTTAATAATATGGTCTTCGCTACCCAAAACCTTTTTCCAAATATTAAACGCTTCGTTATCATTATAAAATACCGTTACATAAAGTTTTTCTTTTGACAATCTAAGTTCTTTAGTTAAAAAATCCCAAGCATAAATTATTGCCTGTTCTTTAAAATATCCAGTAAAGCTAAAGTTGCCTAACATTTCAAAAAAAGTATGATGCCGGGCGGTGTATCCAACGTTATCTAAGTCGTTATGCTTGCCACCCGCACGCAGACTTTTTTGTATTGTGGTAACATTTTTAAAAATAGGTTTTTCAATACCTAAAAATATATTTTTAAATTGAACCATTCCGCTATTTGTAAACATCAAACTAGGGTCGTTATGCGGTATTAAACCAGAAGAAGGCAATATGGTATGTTCTTTGACCTTAAAAAAACTTAAAAAAGACGAGCGGATTTGGCTATACATATTTTTAAATTAATTTTATATTTACTTTATATTTCTTAGTTAAGCTATATAAATCAAGATTTTTTATAAAAATAACTATTCTTTCTTTCTACAATTAAATTTAGTAATATTGTCTGAATAATAAATTTATTTTTTGTGCTTAAAAATTACCACAATAAAAAACCATTGAAACAACTATTTACACCCGAAGAGTTGCAAGATTCAGACTGTTTGCTTTATCATCAAATGCAACCTGGAACAGTAAAGTTAAATGAGTTAAAAACTAAGCAAATAATTGAATTAACAAATGAAAATTTTAAGCAAATTACCGCAAATAATATGCCTATTAATTGCCATTATATTCCAAAAAGTGGTAAATATTTATTTTCATATCCCGCTAGTTTATTGTCCGTTTCTTTATTATTAAAAGAAAATTCAGCAGATAGTTCGCTAGAATGTTTTGTTAATTTTGCTGAAACTATATTTTTGGGGTCAGATAAAGATAGCTGAGCATTATACTCTTGAAACAAATGCAAAAACTTATACACGAACAATAGGTAGTTATGTTTATGATGCTTTGCCTCAAGCAACTTGCTTAGTCAAGGCAATATCTGAGGTCTTGCAAACGAATGATATTACGCTTTCTAGTTTTTCACGTTTTAATCAACCTTTAAGATTTGTTCAATATTGTCTTCCCGATACCATAAAAAAGTCATATTTGCGGGCACCTTTAGGTTTAAGTCGAGAATAAATTAATGCAACCCAAGAGATAAGAAAATCATTTAATCTTAACTGCAAAACAAACCTTGAAGTACGCAATAAAACTATTGTTATAACATCAAAACATACAGATTTGAAAACCAGTTTTGCTTGTAAAGTACTTAGATTTGAAACAAATAATAATATGGGGCAAGTTATAAAAATTGAAAATTCGGCAATTAATTCTCATAATACCGTTGACGATTCTATAATAAAATATATCAATCAGTATTATGATAATAAGAATAAAGTTAAAAAGGCTGATAAAAAAGAAGGACGTACATTTATTCCTGAAGATAAAAGGTGGCAACTTCAGGTTGAACGAATAAGAAATTCAAGAAAAACAAAGCCTCCTGGTTTTTTATCCAAAGAAACTAACTCTCTTACTATTATACATCATATTAACCCTGATTTTAAAGGAAATGCTCGGTTTTTTTGATGCTCTAAATTAATTTTTATCAAAAATATGTTATTTAAAAAATAAATATAATATTGCCAATATTCCACCAAATGGCATAAACCACCAAATTAAACCTGCTTTTATAAATTTTGATTTTTCCATTATGTTTATAAAATAATTATTTTACATATTGTATAACTATATTATTTAAATGCAAGTGCAATACAAGTATAAAAATAACCAAGAAAAACTTATATATATAAATATAAAATAAAATTTTTGAAATTTGACTTTGAAAAAAATGTGTGTTATTTATAACAATTAGTAAATTATTTTTATAAATTGAATGTTTAACAATAATACCAATTTACCGCACATTTTAAATGTAGAACGAGCAGTTACCAATCAAGAATTAGATCAATTAGAAAGACTTCAAAGTTCTTTGTATACAAAGCCCAAAAAAATAAAGACACCTAAGTTACCTCTTTTAAGTGATTCAGAAATTGAAGATTTACGTTCTATTGTTTCTCCTTCTTCAATACCCTTTAAGACAGAATTAACCCAAGAACATACTGATCAAATACTTACCTTAGCTAATCAAAATTTCATTAAACTTACAGGTAATTTTGATCCTGCTAAAAAACTTTCCTATGCCTTCAATCCTTATTATAAGCTTCATCAATTTTATAATGAAGATGCTAAATTTTGTATGACTTTGCAAATAAAAGAAGAGAGCGGTACATTAAAATTTATTACAGATTTTCCCAATGAGTTTTTAGTCCCTACCCCACAAGGTAAATTTAAAGGTAAATCTTTAGAATTAGGAACTTATTGGCGAGCTATGAGAGGCAAAGATTATAGCGCTATTCCATTAGGAGGATCGCTAATTGATGCTATATCGCAAACTTTTAATACCAACAATATTATTACATCGGGATTTTCTCGTTTTGGACAATTAGCGTCTGCGAGCGCTAGAATAGCACCTGAAGCAGTATCTAAAGTTTATTTAAGGGGTCCCTTAGGAACAAGAAAAAAGCAAGAAAGCACCGTAGAAGCATACAGAAATCTTTTAACTCCCGATTCTCCATATACTTACACTCAAATTAAGGATAGAGTAAAAGAAAAAACTACAACTGTAAAGGTTGCGTTAGATAGGATAGTGGGATTAGCGCCAGCGGTAGGATTTGAATCTATGCATAAAATGAGTGATCGCGTAGTTAAGTTGCCGGGTATGATGGAAGAACATGCATCTACAGACCAATTAGTGGAAAAACATATCGATAAATATGATAAAAAAAAGAAAAAACAAGCATTGCAAGAACTAGGTCGTCGATTGGACAAAGTTGGTGATGATAATGGAATTACTCAACGCACCCGTTTTTAATAAAAATATAATTTTCAAGACTCTATTGTCTTTTTTTATAAACTAAAAGGTGTCTTATTTATTATTAATAATAATAGAAATTGAAACTTATATAATATTTATTATAAGTTGTAATTATATGTTGAGTAATCATCCTATGCAATCTGTTAATTTAACTGATGAAGAATTAAAGCGTCTATATTTTTCTATCAAAACCAATAAAATTTATAATAGAAAAGATATGTCAGCCGATGAAATCACTGCAATATTAAAACTTGCTAACGATAAATTCAATAAAATAACAAATAATACAGACTCGTCTGTGAATATACATTTTCATCGTAGTGATGCAGCTGCATCTCTTGGTAAATATTATGAACCTGACAGCTTTTCTACTGTGCCTACTTTTTATTTTAGCAATTCACAAACAAACCTAGCAGTATCGGTGGTTTTATCAAAAAATAAAAATCCCAAATGTGTTATGAACTTTGACATACAGATTCCTAAAATAGTAGATAATGAAATAGAGTTAAAGACTTTGCCTTCTACCTTAAGTAAAGCAGTTAGAGGTAAAAATAAATATGCTAATTTACAAAGTGCGTGCCTAATAGAGGCGATAACAGAAGTATTAAAGGTTCCAGTTACAGGAGTTGGCTTTTCAAGAAC